>JADDQT010000146.1 GCA_016781225.1 Actinomycetota bacterium | reverse complement strand
CTAGGGCACTGGCTTGCGCTGCGGCGGCCGGGCCCTCGTCCGGGACCTCGATGTCCTCCACGTATACCGAGGTGCGCATCCCCCCGGTGACCGGCTTCACGGCCCGGCGTACGGCGTCTGCCAACTCCGGGAGGTTCGTGTCCCAGCGGGCGACGATGTGGATCTCGACCTCGTCGTCGGTGAGGCGCACGCCGGCCACTCTGCGGCCGGGCAGGTAGGTGGCCACCTCTCCTGCGATGCCCCCCGACAGCGCTGCCACATCCGGGCAGGAGAGTGCCGCGGCGGAGACGGCGTCGGGATCGACCTCTTCGCCGGCACTGCGTGCGGGCGTCACTGCACTCGTGCGGGTTCGGGCTCCTCTTCCTCGTCGTCGCCCCCCAGGTACACGTCGTCGACCGAGAGGTTGACCTCGGTGACCTCGAGGCCCGTCATGCGTTCCACCCGCTGGATCACGTTGCGTCGCACCGCCTGGGAGACGTCGGGGATCGACACGCCGTACTCGACGACGAGATCGATGTCGATGGCGGCCTGCCGCTCGCCGACCTCGACGCTCACGCCCTGGGACGGGCTTTGGCCACTGGCACCGAGCTTGTCCTTCAGGGCGCCGAAGGCTCGCGCCCCGCCCGAACCCATGGCGTGGACGCCATTGACCTCACGGGCCGCCACTCCGGCGACCTTGAGCACCACCGAGTCGGCAATCGAGGTGCGCCCCTGCTCCGTGACCAGGGCGTTACCGCCGGCCTGCTGCACGTCTGTGGACGATCTGGATTGCTGACTCATAGGGCATGTCCTCCAAGACTCGTGAGGGCCACCACGGGCTCGGGCGTTCTCAGTGCTCCCTCTTTCTAGCCCATCAGCAGAGATAACTTCCGAGCGCCGGTTCGATGACGGCCGAGCACGGCCACTTCGCCGACGATCCCTATTGAACGCTGAAGCACCAGCGATAGCTGCCCGGCTCCCCGCTCGTGCCGGCGACGGGCCGGAACCGCACGACGGCGCAGTTGTTGCCCGCCGGGAGCGCCTCGATCTCCCGACCGGAGCCGGGCGTGTACGAGATGCGGTTCAGGCCCTGAATGACGGCCAGCTGGTCGTCTGGAATGGTGGTGCCGTTGATGGCCAGCTCGGCCGTGTAGGTGCTGTCCAGCTCCACCTGGACCTCGGTCTGGCGGACCTGGATGCTGCCGGGCCGGGGCAACACCGACCGCACGACCCCCGACCGGGCACCGGCTGTGAGCGAGTCGTCGTGCAGGGTGCCTGCCAGGTAGAGCGACCCGCCGGCCACCGCCAGCAAGGCGGCGAACACCACTTGGCGAAGCGTGATGGGGCCCAGGCGCACTGACTCATTCTTGCCGCAGGCGCAGGCTCGTTCTTGCCGCAGGCGCTGGAGGTTCTTGCCGCCGGCGCTGGGGCATTCCGGCCGCCGGACGGTCCCCGGATCGAGCCTGCTCACCCACTACCCTCGATCCGTGGCCACGTCGCGAATGGCTGACCAGGTCGGTAGGGTCCTGGGCGGCCGGTACCGCCTGGTGGCGGCCATCGGCAGTGGGGGCTCGGCCAACGTCCTCCTCGCCGAGGACGTCACCCTCCGCCGGCGCGTGGCGGTGAAGGTCCTCCGCCCG
This sequence comes from Actinomycetota bacterium, assembly GCA_016781225.1. Classification (GTDB taxonomy): domain Bacteria; phylum Actinomycetota; class Acidimicrobiia; order Acidimicrobiales; genus YB1-3. The sequence continues at coordinate 3,995 of JADDQT010000146.1, read as the reverse complement.
GGCCTGGTGGAGGACGAGGTCTTCCTCCGCCGCTTCAGGGCCGAGGCCCAGCAGGCCGCCGCCCTCAACCACACCAACATCATGCGGGTCTACGACTGGGGCGAGTCCGAGGACGGTCCCTATCTCGTCCTGGAGCTCCTCGAGGGGGGCAGCCTGCGTGATCTGCTGGACCAGGGACACCGGCTCTCGCCCTCCCAGGCACTGAAGGTGGGGTTCGAGGCGGCCTGCGGCTTGGACCACGCCCACCGCAAGGGTCTGGTCCACCGCGACATCAAGCCCGCCAACCTGTTGTTCGACGACGAGGGCCGCCTTGCCATCGCCGACTTCGGGATCGCCCAGGCCCTGGCCGAGGCAGCCTGGACGGAGCCGGCCGGTGCCATGCTGGGGACGGCTCGCTACGCCTCGCCGGAGCAGGCGCAGGGTTCCCCCCTCGACGGCAAGACCGACGTCTACGCGCTGGCCCTGGTGCTCATCGAGGCGGTCAGCGGCCAAGTGCCGTTCGCCGGCGACACCGCCCTCTCGACCCTCATGGCCCGGGTGGGCACGCCGCTGGAGGTGCCTCCGGAGCTCGGGGCGCTGGCCCCCATCGTCGAACAGGCAGCCAGCCCCGACTCGACGGATCGGCTCGATGCTCGCCGACTGGCCCAGGCCCTCGACCGTGCCGCAAAGACCCTTCCCGCCCCGGCCCCGCTGCCCCTCGTTCCCAAGGAGCCGCTGCCCAGCTCGGGTGATCCCAATGGGGCCGCCGTCGAGGAAGGTCGCGAGCGAGACGCCGACGGGCACGGCAATGGAGACGGAAAGGGAGACGGCGAGCGGGGCAAGGCCGGTGCCGCTGCCCGGACCGATCTCACGGAGTCCCTCACCCGGCCCGTGCCGTACGACGTCGAGGCCGATGCCGTCCAGGAGGTGGGGGAGGAACCGGCGCCGCAGGCTCCGGCGAGGAAGCGTCGCCGTGTCCGCCCGCTGTGGGTGGCGGTTGCGCTCCTTGCTGTCCTGTTGGCGGCCGGAGCGACGTATGCCATCGCCCAGGCGCGCATACCGAGCCACCCGGTGCCTGCCCTGCGCGGCAGCACCCTGGAGCAGGCCCGTGCCATCGCCTCCCAGAACAAGCTCGAGGTGAAGGTCGGTGCCGAGCGCTTCGACGAAGCGGTGGCACCCGGGGTGGTGATCGACCAAGACCCCGCGCTCGGGAAGCTCCGAGAGGGCGACACCATCAAGGTGGTCCTGTCCCGGGGCCCGCCGCCCCGGCCCGTGCCCGAGCTTGCCGGTCTCGACCAGCGCGGCGCCGAGGAGCGCCTGTCCCAGAGCGGTTTCGTCCCCAAGGTGGTGCGCCAGTTCAGCGAGGACCAGCCCAGCGGTGCCGTCCTCGACTGGTCGCCCAGGGGCGAGCAGCCCAAGGGTGCCGAGATCGCCCTCACCGTGTCGGGTGGACCCGCGCCCCGAAAGGTCCCCGACGTCTCCGGACGCAGCTACGAGGAGGCGGCCAAGGCCCTCGCCGCGGTGGGCCTCAAGGCCTCCAGAACCGAGGCCTTCAGCGAGACGGTGCCGCCCGGCAAGGTGATCGGCTCGAAGCCGGCTTCGGGCAGCGATGCGGCTCGGGACTCGACCGTGGCGGTCATCGTGTCCAAGGGCCCCGATGTGGTGGCGGTGCCAAAACTTGCCGGGAAGGCGGTGCCCGAGGCCCAGGCGGCCCTCGCTCAGGCGGGGCTGAGCGTTGTCAACGTCTACGGGCCGCTCAACAAGCCGGTGTTCACCACCGACCCTGCAGCCGGTGCCACCCTGAAGAGGGGCGCCGGAGTGAGCCTCTACACGAAGTAAGCCATCGCTCCTTCCGGTAGCCACAACGCGCCTGTTGGAGCACCGTCCTGGCTACCAGAAGCAGGCAGGGGGTCAAGGCTCGTGGCCGGGGGTCACGTCCCGAGCATCCTGGAAGCCGATCTGCCCCTCCTCAGGGCCGGAGGAGGCGGCGAAGGGCTCGAGGAGGAAGCTCGTGTGGTCGCCCGAGTCCACCTGTTGGAGGATCCGGCCGGCGAACCAGCGGCGGCAACCGGACAGCACAGGTGTCACCCCGTCGGGCCCCGGCTCCCATGGGACAAGGGAGAACTTGTCGACGTCGTCACCCGTCTCCCCGCCGAAGAGCTCGACCAGGGCCCGCTCCTCGGGGCTCGGCACGTGGACCACCATGGTCTGGGCCCGGACCGCCACCTTCCAGGTCCGGTTCGTCTTGGAGACGCAGGCCCAGTAGCGAGGCGGGTGGATGCTGCACTGGGTGGCGAACCCGATCAGGCACCCCGACCGCTCGCCGCCGGCGGCGACGGTGATGATGAACAGCGGGTAGTCGAGGCCGGCGACCAGCCGCTGGAACTCCTGCTCGGCGCCCTCGTCTGCGGATGTCAGGCGGTTATGTCCTGGATGCGCTTGTGCAGCTCGGCGGCCCTGGGGTCGGGGGTGATCTTCTCCTGCTGCATGGCGAGCAGGAGCTTGGTCATGTCGCCCTGGACCACCACCTTGCCGGCCATGAACGCCTGCATGCCGGCGTCGGGCTTGCCCTCGATGAAGACCGCCCTGGCCGTCTCGTAGTCGAGGGTGACCGTCACGTCGGGCTCCTCGAGGTGGCCGGTCTCGATCTCCATGGTCCCCGACGAGCTGTCAATGTGGGTGTGGAGGGTGCCGTCGCCGAAGGGCACCTCGGTGATGACCTGGTTCATCCTGATGAGGTACTCGCCGGCGTCGAGCTGGTCGGCGTACTCCTTGCCCATGCGTCGGGCCTCGGCCAGCCAATCGTCGCTCAGGAAGGGGTGCTTGTCGGCCATGGTCGAACGCTAGCGTCCGGGGAATGGCGGCCAAGGACAGGAACCTGGGCATCACGCCTCAGGGCGAGGACTTCTCGGCTTGGTACAACGAGCTGGTGTTGAAGGCCGAGCTGGCCGACCGGGGTCCGGCGAAGGGCACCATGGTGATCCGGCCCTACGGCTATCGCATGTGGGAGCTGCTCCAGGCGCGCCTCGACCAGATGTTCAAGCAGACGGGTCACCAGAACGCCTACTTCCCGCTGCTCATCCCCGAGAGCTACCTCAAGCGTGAAGCAGAGCACGTGGAGGGCTTCTCGCCCGAGCTGGCGGTCGTCACCCACGCCGGCGGCAAGGAGCTGGAGGAGCCGCTGGTGGTTCGGCCCACCTCGGAGACGGTCATCGGCGAGATGTTCTCCCGGTGGATCTCGAGCCACCGTGACCTTCCCCTCCTCGTGAACCAATGGGCCAACGTGGTCCGCTGGGAGCTACGGCCGCGCTTGTTCCTGCGCACAACCGAGTTCCTCTGGCAGGAGGGCCACACCGCTCACGCCGACGGGGCCGACGCCATGGCCGAGACGATGCGGATGCTCGGCATCTACGTGACCTTCGCTCGCGACGTGGCGGCCATACCGGTGATCGAGGGGGAGAAGACGCCGGGGGAGCGCTTCGCCGGCGCGCTTCGAACCTTCACCATCGAGGCCATGACGCGCGACCGCAGGGCGCTGCAGTCGGCCACCTCGCACTACATGGGCGACAACTTCGCCAAGGCCTTCGACATCACGTACTCCAACGAGGTCAACGAGCTCGTCCACTGCCACACCACGTCTTGGGGGCTGAGCACGCGGATGCTGGGTGCGGTGATCATGGCCCACGGCGACGACCGGGGGCTCGTCCTCCCGCCCGGCCTGGCCCCCCACCAGGTGGTCATCGTCCCCATCGGCAGGGGCGACGAGCGGGCCGCCGTGGACGAGGCCGCGAGCCGCATTGCCGCGGACCTGGAGGGCCGAGGCGTGCGAGCCCACGTGGACATGCGCGATGCGTCGCCGGGCTTCAAGTTCAACGACTGGGAGCTTCGCGGCGTGCCGCTCCGAGTCGAGCTCGGGCCTCGTGACCTGGCCGCGGGCCAGGCCGTGGTGGTGGCGCGCGTCGGCGACGAGGGGAAGCAGGCGGTGCGCCTCGACGGCCTGGCGGCGGACGTTCCCG
>JADDQT010000400.1 GCA_016781225.1 Actinomycetota bacterium | reverse complement strand
ACGAGGAGGGCGACGTGTCCGACCTCCGCTACGAGGTCATGTTCTTGCTGGACGCGCCCGACGACTCGGTGCCCGCGTTCAAGGAGGCATGGGAGGAGGTCGGGGACTCCATCGTCGTGGCCGGCGGCGACGGCCTGTGGAACTGCCACATCCACACTGACGACATCGGGGCCGCCATCGAGGCCGCGCTGGAGGCGGGACGGCCGCGCCAGATACGGGTCACCGACCTGAAGGAGCAGGTGGAGGAGGAGCGCTGGGTCCGCGAGGGGATGTCGGGCGAGGACCCGGATGACGCCCCCGCCGACACGGTGTCCACCGCCGTCGTGGTGGTGGGGACGGGCGAGGGCCTGCACGCCATGTTCCGTTCTCTCGGCGCCCACGCCGTGGTGGCCGGGGGCCAGTCGATGAACCCGTCGACGGAGGAGCTCCTGGCGGCCGTGGAGGCCGCGCCCGGCGACGCCGTGGTCGTGGTTCCCAACAACAAGAACATCGTCCCCGTGGCCGAGCGGGTCGACGAACTGACGAAGAAGGTCGTCCGGGTGGTGAGGACCCACTCGGTGGCCGAGGGCCTGGCCGCCCTGCTCGAGTACGACCCCCAGCTGGATGCAGAGGACAACGTGGACGCCATGACCGAGGCCGCCCGCCAGGTGTCCTGGGGAGAGGTCACTCGGGCGGTTCGATCCTCGTCGTGCGAACTCGGTCCCATCAACGAGGGCGACTGGCTCGGCATCTCCGGCCGCAGGATCGAGGCCGTCGCTCCCAGCCCGGCCGACGCCGCCACCCAGCTCCTCTCCGCACTGGTCTCGGACGGCCACGAGGTGGTCACCGTCATCGCAGGCGAGGGCGCGACCGACACCGATACCGACCGCATCACCTCGTGGCTCGCCGAGCACCACCCGGGGCTGACCGCCGAGGTCCACCACGGCGGTCAGCCCCTCTACCCGTACCTGCTCTCGGTCGAGTAGCTCCGGAGCGAGCTGATGGCGCGCCTGCTGAGCGGCCTGGCCGACGTGCCGGTTACCAGGCTGCACGGGGTAGGGGAGAAGAAGGCGAAGTCCCTGGCCGAGATGGGCATCCACCAGGTGCTCGACCTCCTCACCCATTACCCCCGCCGCTACGTCGACCGCACCCAGCAGGCGGAGATCCGAGAGCTCGGCATCGGCGACGAGGCCATGGTGATGGCCACGGTCAAGAAGGTGAGCAGCCGCCGGACGCGGAACCGGCGGACGATCGTGGAGGTCGACGTCTTCGACGGCAGCGGATACCTCCGGTGCACCTTCTTCAACCAACCGTGGCGGGCCCGCCAGCTGGCGGTGGGCACCGAGGCCGTCTTCTTCGGCAAGGTCGACATGTACAAGGGGCGACGCCAGATGAGCAGCCCGGTGGTCGACCTCGTGGGCGACCGGACGGGGCGCATCGTGCCGGTGTACCCGCAGTCGGAGAAGGGCCTGCTCACGTGGGAGCTGGCGGCGCTGGTGGAGGAGGCTCTCGAGCGGGCGGGCGACCTCGCCGAGCCGCTCCCGGGGCCGTTGCTGGGTGAGCTCGAGCTCGTTGACCGGACCCGCGCCTTCCGGCGCATCCACTGCCCCGAGACCCTCCCCGACGCCTATGCCGCCCGCAAGCGACTGGCCTTCGACGAGCTGCT
>JADDQT010000399.1 GCA_016781225.1 Actinomycetota bacterium | reverse complement strand
GGAAGGGACGCAGCCGGTCCATAGGCAGTCACCGCCGACCCGGGCCCGCTCGACCGTGGCCACCTTCAGCCCCAGCGAAGCGGCGAACTCCGACGCCACCATCCCACCCGAGCCCATCCCGACGATCACCAGGTCGTAGGGATGGCTCACGCCGGTCAACGTAGCGTCAGGACGGCGTCGGCGGTGAGTCGGCAGGAGGCCGCCGTGCACGGCCGGGGAACCGTACCCAGCCGGGTTTGGACACGGGCAACCGTGCGGGGCGCGGGGTAATGATCAAACCGGCAGGCGCGATCCGGGCCCGGCTCGGTTAGGGCAGGAGCTTGCGGATGGGGTCGACCCAGCTCAGGGGCTCCAGGTCGGGACTCAGGGTCTCGTCCGCGCCCAGGGGCAGCTCCTCGTTCGTCACCGCCACCACGGGGAGGAAGCGTCCGCAGGCGTCGGCCCTGAACTCCATGATGAACTCCTTGGCCGCCTGGCTCCTGGCATCGACCAGCACCAGCGCGGGGCGCAGGGGCCCACATGCTCCGGGCCCTGCTGCCACGGGCACCGCTTCGAAGCGGCACTCCGGTATGGCCGGCCGCAGCTGCCTGAGTGCGGCGTCCTCTATGCCAACGGCGACGATCACCGTCTCCGGTAGCCCCGCCATGCGCCGGGCCCCTTCGAGCTCGGCGCTGAGGTCGGTGACTTGTTCGGGCTCGGCGCTGGGGGAGAACTCGCTGTCCTGGGCCGAGGAATCGGGATCCACCCTCGCCGCCAGGGCCGCCTCTCCCGTGGCCCGGTCAGTGGCCCAAAGCGCCCAGCTCACCCCCGTGCCGAGCGACAGCTCGGTGTAGGCCAAGGCGATGGTCAGCGGCAGGTGGTCGCCCACGGCGGCCAGCCCCCGAGCCGCCAGCTCGGCGACGAGGTAGTCCATGGCGGTGTCGGCCGACGGTGGCTCGTCGATGCGGACCATGAAGGTGTCGGGCGCGATCCGGAAGGCGGCGTGCCACCATCCGTCGAGAAGGAGGACGTCCCTCTCCACGTTCACGGTGTCCCCGAAGCCCTGACGGATCCCGTCGGCGACGAAGGCCCGCACCACCTCCCGGTCCTCCACTAGTGCAGCCCGAACCCGAAAGTTCCGCAGCTGCGCTACGTGAGGTTCTCGCGTTCGGGGGGTGACCAGGTGGTCGGGGCCCGCCCTTCGCACGTGCACACGCCCGTGGCGGTGTTGCAGCCGTCACAGACCAGGGTGCCCTCTTCGCCGACGCTCACGCCGGCCCCGCACTTCTCGCAGACGCCTTCGACTGTGTCGGTCATGGTGTGCGCTCCTTTGTCCGAGGTACTGGTGCCTTGCTGATGGTGTCCGAGGACGTGACCCCATCCTTACTCGATTGGCCGGCCCTCTGCAGTCAGCCCCCGGGCCTGACCTCGAGCACGTGTTCCACCAGGGCATCGGCGTCGACGAGGGGGAAGCCGGGAACGGTGATACGCAGCGACGTGACCCCGTGCACGACCGTGAGGCTCTGGCTAACGACGAGAACCTATCGCCGTTAGCTCAAGGGTGATCAGCCTGCTGTCAAGGCCTTCGGTTTTGCCGCCCGCCCAGGGCGTACCAGAGGGCGGCAACGGCCAGCCACGCCCCGTTGACGGCGGCCGGGCCGACCCTGCCT
>JADDQT010000145.1:4506-5641 GCA_016781225.1 Actinomycetota bacterium | reverse complement strand
GTCCTCAGGTCCGCGCTGGTCAGCACCCGCTCGAGGCGGAAGGCGAGCAGCGGCTTGGCTTCGATCACCGCCTCCCGCAGCGCGCTAGGGTCGCTGCGGGCCAGGTCGCCAGGGTCGCTTCCCGGCGCCAGCGGGGCAACGGCGACATCGACCTCGTACCGCTGCTCCCACTCGTAGAAGCGTTCTGCTGCTGCCTGCCCGGCGGCGTCGGCGTCGTAGGCGAGCACGATGCGGCGGGCGAAGTTCTTGAGGGTACGGAAGTGCTCGTCCGCCAGCGCCGTGCCACATGTGGCCACGGCTCGAGGGATGCCCGCCTCGAAGCAGCCGATGACGTCGGTATAGCCCTCGCAAACGACCACCTCTCCGGTGGTTACCACGTCGGACTTGGCCCAGTTGAGGGCGTAGAGGGTCCGCCGCTTGGCGTAGATGGCGGTCTCCTGAGAGTTCTTGTACTTGGGGCCGTCGTGTCCCGGAAGGATGCGCCCGCCGAAGGCCACGGGCGCTCCCGAGGCATCGAAGATGGGGAACATCACTCGGGCCCGGAAGGCATCCTGGTGGCGACCCCGACGGTTCACGAACCCGAGGCCGGCTTCGCTGAGCACGTCGGTCGGCAGGCGGAGCGCACGAGACAGCGCGTCCCAGTCATCCGGGGCCCAACCCAGCTTGAACCTTCGCACCACATCGCCGTCGTAGCCGCGGGACCGCAGGTAGCCCCGGGCCGGCGCCGCCCCCGGGGAGGTGAGAAGGCACTGGTGGTACCACTCGACGGCGGCCTCCATGGCCTCGACCAGTCGGGCACGACGCTTGCGGTCGTGCCCCTCTTTGGCATCGTCGTAGCGAAGCTGTATCCCCGCCCGCGACGCCAGCCTCTCCACCGCCTCCGCGAAGTCGAGGTGCTCGACCTCCCGGAGGAACGTGATGGCGTCCCCCTTGGCCTGGCAGCCGAAGCAGTAGTACAGGCCCTCCTCGGCATTTATGGAAAACGATGCCGTCTTCTCGGCGTGGAACGGGCACAGCCCCACCCAACGTCGACCCACCCGGCGCGTCTGGATGTGCTCGCCCGCCACCTCCACCAGGTCGGTGGCCGCCCGCACCCGGGCGATGTCCTCCTCCACAATGCCCACCAGCGGAAGGT
>JADDQT010000145.1:0-4240 GCA_016781225.1 Actinomycetota bacterium | reverse complement strand
GAGCCGGCCGGCTCCGCCGGCCGGCGAAGGCTCCTCAGAGCTCGCCGAGCAACCTACGGTTGCGAGGCGAGAACAGCTTGGGCCGCGGCAAGCCGGGCGATCGGCACCCGGAACGGTGAGCAGCTCACGTAGTCGAGGCCGGCGTCGGCGAACAGGGCGATGGACTCCGGGTCGCCGCCGTGCTCGCCGCACACACCGAGCTTCAGGTCGGGACGGGTGCGCCGTCCCCGCTCGGCGCCGGTCCTCACCAGCTCGCCCACCCCGGTGGGGTCGATGGTCTCGAAAGGGTTGCGCTTGAGCAGCCCCTGCTCGAGGTAGGCGACCATCATCCGTCCCTCCACGTCGTCGCGGCTGAAGCCGAACGTCATCTGGGTGAGGTCGTTGGTGCCGAAGGAGAAGAAGTCGGCCTCCTCGGCGATCTCGTCCGCTCGCAGGGCCGCCCGCGGCGTCTCGATCATGGTGCCGATCTGTACGTCGACGGGCTTCTCGACTCCTTGCGTCGCCTCGGCGATGGCGTCGACGGCCCATCCCCGCGCCAGGCCCATCTCCTCCCGCGTCACCGTGAGGGGGATCATGACCTCCACCACGGGCTTGCCGCCGGCCTTCACCCGCTCGGCGGCCGCCTCCATGAGGGCCCGCACCTGCATGGCGTACAGGCCGGGCTTGAGCACCCCGAGGCGCACGCCACGGGTGCCGAGCATGGGGTTGAACTCGTGCCAGGTCTCAGCGGCGCGGAACAGGTCCCGCTCCTCGTCCGACAGGCCCTGAGTGGCGGCCTTGATGGCAAGCTCCTCGGTGCGGGGAAGGAACTCGTGCAGAGGCGGGTCGAGCAGGCGCACGGTGACCGGGAGACCGTCCATGGCCTCGAGGATCTCCACGAAGTCGGACTTCTGTGCCTCCCGGAGCCGTTCGAGGGCGGCCTCTTCCTCTTCGGTCGTCTCGGCCAGGATCATCTCCCGCACGATGGGGAGACGGTCCTCGCCAAGGAACATGTGCTCGGTCCGGCACAGGCCGATGCCCTCGGCGCCGAACTCACGGGCATTCTTGGCGTCTGGGCCGGTGTCGGCGTTTGCCCGCACCGCCAGCTTTCCCTTGCGGATCTCGTCAGCCCACTGCAGCACCTGGGCGAACTCGGGCGGCGGCTGGGCGACCGTGAGCTCCAACTCGCCCGCCACCACCTGACCGCTGGAGCCGTCGACGGACAGGGTGTCACCCTGGTTGATCGTCACCCCCCCGGCGGTGAACGACTTGCCCTTGATGCGCACGCTCTCGGCTCCCACCACCGCCGGCTTGCCCCAACCACGGGCCACGACGGCGGCGTGGCTGACCAGCCCACCGCGGGCGGTGAGGATGCCCTGGGCCACGATCATGCCGTGGACGTCCTCGGGCGACGTCTCGCTGCGGACGAGGATGACGCGCTCCCCCCGGTCGGCTGCCTCGGCAGCCTCGTCGGCGGTGAAGTAGGCACGGCCGACGGCGCCTCCGGGCGACGCTCCCAGACCCTGGGCGATCACCGTGGCATTCTCGGTGGTGAGCTGAGGGTGAAGCACCTGGTCGAGGTGCTCGGCCGTGACCCGCTGCAGCGCCTCAGCCTTGGACAGCTTGATCTTGCGCTCCTTGGTCATGTCCACCGCCATCTTCAGGGCGGCCGCACCGGTGCGCTTGCCCACACGGGTCTGCAGCATCCACAGCTTCCCCTGCTCGATGGTGAACTCGGTGTCGCACATGTCTCGGTAGTGGTGCTCGAGCCGCTCGAAGATGGCGTGGAGCTCCTTGTCGACCTTGGGGAAGTGGCTGGCGAGCGCCGACAGGGGCTCCGTATTCCTGATCCCGGCCACCACGTCCTCCCCCTGGGCGTTTACCAGGAAGTCGCCGTAGGAGCCCTTGGCACCGGTGGCGGGGTCGCGGGTGAATCCCACTCCGGTGCCGGAGTTGTCGTCGCGGTTGCCGAACACCATGGCCTGGACGTTCACCGCCGTCCCCAGCTCGTGGGCGATGCGCTCACGGACTCGATAGGCGATGGCCCGAGGGCCGTTCCAGGATCGGAACACGGCTTCGACGGCTCCCCGCAGCTGCAGTCCGGGATCCTGGGGGAACGGCGAGCCGGTGTGACGGGCGACCACGTCCTGGTACCGAAGCACCAGCCGGCGCAGCGTGTCCGGTGACACCTGGGAGTCGGCGGTTACGCCATCCCACTCCTTGGCCGTGTCGAGCAGGCGGTCGAACTCCTCGCCCTCGACGCCCAGCACGATGCGGCCGTACATGTGGATGAACCGGCGGTAGGAGTCGTAGGCGAATCGCTCGTCGCTGGTCTGCTTGGCCAGACCCTCGACCGACTCATCGTTGAGGCCAAGGTTCAAGACCGTGTCCATCATCCCCGGCATGGAGAACTTGGCCCCGGAGCGAACGCTGACCAGAAGGGGATCGGCGGCATCGCCCAGTCCCTTGCCCATGGCCTTCTCGAGCTTCTTGACCTGCTTGGCCACCTCGTCGGACAGGCCCTCGGGCCACCCGGACCCCATGTAGTCCCTGCAGGCGTCTGTGGAGATCGTGAAGCCGGGGGGCACCGGGAGGTCCAGCACCGAGGTCATCTCGGCCAGATTGGCGCCCTTGCCCCCGAGCAGGTCCTTCAGGCTCATGGGCGGCTTCTTGTGCTTGTGGTCGAAGGCGAAGACGTAGGGCATAGGCGATCAGCCTAGGTGAAGGGCTTCGCCGGCTCAGGGGCCGAGCCGCGACCCGAGCTCTCCGACGAGGCTGTCGATCGGCACCCTCACCTGTTCCAAGTTGTCGCGCTCGCGGATGGTCACGGCTCGGTCGTCCAGGGAATCGAAGTCCACCGTCACGCAGTAGGGAGTGCCCACCTCGTCCTGGCGGCGGTAGCGCTTGCCGATTGACTGCGTCTCGTCGTAGTCGCACTGGAAGTGGGGCTGGAGCAGCCCCAGGATCTCCCGAGCGGTGGGAGTGAGGGTCTCCTTCTTCGACAGGGGCAGCACGGCCACCTTGTTGGGGGCCAGGCGGTGGTGCAGGCGGAGCATGGTGCGGACCTCTCCGCCCACGTCGTCCTCGGCGTAGGCGGAGAGCAGGAAGGCCATCATGCTGCGAGCAGCACCAGCAGCAGGTTCCACCACGTGGGGGACGTAGCGCTCTCCGCTCGACTGGTCGAAGTACTCGAGGCGCTCGCCCGAATGCTCGCCATGCTGGACGAGGTCGAAGTCGGTGCGCTGGGCGATGCCCTCCAGCTCCCCCCAGCCCCAGGGAAAGCGGAACTCGATGTCGGCCGTTCCCGCCGAGTAGTGGCTGAGCTCGTCCTGCTCGTGGTGGCGCAGACGGAGAAAGTCGGACGGGATGCCGAGGTCGGTGTACCAGCGCATGCGCTCCTGGCACCAGTACTCGAACCACCTGGGCCCCTCACCCGGCGGCACGAAGTACTCCATCTCCATCTGCTCGAACTCCCGGGTACGGAACACGAAGTTGCCGGGCGTGATCTCGTTGCGGAACGACTTCCCGACCTGGGCGATCCCGAACGGTGGCTTCTTTCGCGTCGTCTGCAGGACGTTCATGAAGTTGACGAAGATCCCCTGGGCCGTCTCGGGCCGCAGGTATGCCTCGGCGGCCTCTTCCTCCACCGGACCCACGAACGTCTTGAACATCATGTTGAACGGGCGCGCCTCGGTGAGGTCACGAGAACCGCAGTTGGGGCAGGAGTCCTCTATGTGGTCCGCCCGCCACCGCTCCTTGCAGTTCCGGCAGTCCACCAGGGGGTCGCTGAAGTTGGCCAGGTGTCCCGACGCCTCCCAGACCTTCGGGCTCATCAGGATGGACGAGTCCAGGCCGACCACGTCGTCGCGGAGCTGCACCATCGAGCGCCACCAAGCGTCCTTGACGTTCCTCAGCAACAACACGCCCAAGGGGCCGTAGTCGTAGGTGGACCGGAAGCCGCCGTATATCTCGCTCGAGGCGAAGACCAGACCCCGGCGCTTGCACAGGTTGACGACCTTGTCCATCAGGTCCGGACCGGCTTCGGGCACGCGCTGGAGACTAATGGGGCTCTTCGCGTTCGAGTAGGGAGAGGTAGGTAGGAGGGATCCACCACGCGGGGCAGGGGTCCCGCCATCGTCGTGGCTGTTCGAAGGCAAACGACGAGAGGAGACCCCTGCAATGCACGACGGTATCGGCCTGGCCGAAGCGCTTCTGGGACTGGACGACTTCCGGGTGCTCGCGGTGAGCGAGACACCTTCCG
>JADDQT010000019.1 GCA_016781225.1 Actinomycetota bacterium | reverse complement strand
CAAGAGGTCGGGAGTTCAAATCTCCCCAGCCCGACAGAGAAAGTCCAGCTCAGAGCCGGTTCTTCGGAACCGGCTCTTCTGTTTCGGGGCCCCCGGGGACGCCAGATATATGCAGGATGTATGAAGATTGCTGGCCCGTTCGGTACCATCTCGGCCATGGACTGGGCTTCCAGTCGGGGAGGCGGAGGTCCACCGCCAACGGGGCAAGTGGGTGGTCCGCCAGGGCGGTTACGACGCGGGCACCGCCCGCCGAGGTGCGAAGCAGCTGGGCACGTTCGCCACCAAGCGGGCGGCGCTCGCTCACCGCAAGGCAGTGCTGGAGGGTAGGGCCGGGACCGACGCCGAGAGGCTGGGTGACTTCCTGGAAGTGTGGCTGCGGTCCAAGGAAGGGCGCGTGGCGGTGAGCACCTTCGATCAGTACACCTGGGCCGTCCGCCGCCACATCACGCCGCTCCTCGGTGCCGTGCGGCTGCGGGACCTCACGACAGAGCTGCTCGACGGTTGGGTGGCGCAGCTGACTGCACCGGGGTCGGCCGGCAAGCCCCGCCTCGGGCCTACCTCGGCTCGCCTGGTGCGCAAGGTGCTGTCGATGGCGCTGGAGGAGGCTGTGCAGCGAGGTCGTCTCCAGCGCAATCCGGTGGTCCTCACCCAGCCGCCCCAGCCGGATCGTTCCCGTCATAAGCTCGGTTGGACACTTGACGAGGCTTGCTCGTTCCTCAAGGCGGCATCCGACCATCGCCTCTACGGCGCATTCCATCTGTGCCTCGTGACAGGAATGCGACGGGGGGGAGATCCTGGCGCTTCGCTGGGCCGACATTGACCTTGACAACCACCAACTGGAGGTCGTCCAGCAGCTCGCACTGGAGCGGGGCCGGCCGGTGGTCAAGCAGTTGAAGACCGAGCGCAGTGACCGCGTGGTCACCTTCGGCCCTGCCACCGCCGCCGTGCTGACCGCGCACCGGGAGCGCCAGCGCCAAGAGGCCGCTTTCGTCGGACCCGCTTGGCAGGATTCCGGCCTGGTCTTCACTACGGCGCTCGGTGGTTGGATCGACCCCAACAACTTCCGCCGGCTGATGGACAAGCTCATCGACAAGGCGGGAATCGCCCGCATCACGCCCAAGGGGTTGCGTCACACCGCCCAGTCCGTAGGTCGAGTGGTCGTGGGCGACGACAAGGTCATGCAGGAGCGGCTCGGCCACGCTGACATCGGGATCACCCTCAACACCTACACCCACACCGTCAGCGACCAACACCGCCAAGCCGGACGCCGGTTGGACGAGGTCTTCACGCCGCCGCGCCGCCCTGAGTGAGCGGTCTTCGCGTTCGACGGGAGGGCCTTGCGGACGAGGCGCTGGTCGTCGTGCGCGGTGGCATCCTCGACAAGGCAAGCCTGAGGCGGGATGCGGCGCTCACCTTCCGCCGCTTCGGCGAGTACGGCATCTCGGTCCTGTGCGCTCCGGACGACGCGTCTCTCGACGTCATCGCCGGCACGACGCTGCAACGGGCGTCGATGCTCACGCTGATGCGAATGGGGGCCCTGCGTGCGGCCGGGTTGGAAGTGCGACCGACCTTCCGCCGCCCGCACTACACGGTGATGCTGCCGAGCCTCGACGCCGACCTGGATCGGCTGCTGGCGTGCGACAATGTCGTTCGGGACAACCCGCACTACGTGCCACCCGAGGTCAAGCAGTGAGCTACACGATCGACATCTACGTGGACTGGAACACCCAGGATGACACCGGTCTGCCGTGGACCTTCCTCGACCAGGCCGCTGATCCGTCGCGCATCCGGCCCGGCGCCCACGTCATCGCCGGGCATGACGACGCACTCGCCGTAGCCGAGATCGTCGACCTCGACGACGAAGGCGTGGTGCATCTCCGCCAGCTACCGGGACCGGTGAGCGCGAACGCTCACCGGCTCAGCGCACCCGTCCCCTGAGGCGTAGTGCTACTTGGCCGACTTGGCGCGGGCGCCCTTTGTCGGCTTGGGCCGCGTAGCGCCTCTCGCCTCCGGCTCGTCCTCGCCTTCGAGCACCTCGAGTAGTCCGATCAGGCGCGTGAGCACGGAGCGGGCCGTCTCCGTGTCGCCGAACTCACGGCTCAGCAAGGTGCGGGTCCGAAGAGCGGCAAGGCGCCTGGCCGGGGGCAACTGATCGGCCACGACACGACCCTTGCCACTTCCCGTGATGAGAACGGCGCCGCTGCCGGCCGCCCAACCGATCGTGGCCAGAACCTGCTCCCGCGCCTCCAGGCTCTCCTGGGTACCCAGCACGGCATCGAGTCGGACCATGGCGTCGGCGCCACCCTGCTTCCCCGTGCGGGCGTGGCGATGGGAACACCTCCGCGGGTGGCTGGGCTGAAGGTATGAGAGCACTGCCCAGTGGAGAAGCGTTTCGGGGTGCGGCTGCAAACGACTAGCGACAAACGTCCTCCGGCTAGCACGAACGCGAGACCACTATTTGCCGGCGCCGCCAAGAGGCTCATCGGCATACACCCGGACCTCTTCCATGACCGCCAGCACAGGCAAGTCGGGGATGAGGGTGAGCCGGTGCATCTTCCAGTCGTCGCCGGACTCGGCGTTCTTGCGACGGTTCCCGCGCCATGCGTTGAAACCGAAGAGCTTGACGGCCCAGTACATCAGCTTGGCTTGGACGGCGCCGACGCCAAGGATCCGCATGCCCTCGTAGAACATGCGGTCGTACTGCCCCTTGGGGCGGTCCTGCTTCCAGTAGCCGTAGTCGTGGATGACAGCGGCGTTTCCGTGCTTCCCCCAGGCCCCGCCCATGATCGACCAAAGCACCTTCGGCGTTGAGGCAAAGTCGGTCGTCATCCACTGCGGCACGCGGATAATGGTGTCGTCATTGCCCACGATCTCAGAGGGCACTCGGAACTCGAAGTCGCCGGTCACCACCACCCAAGTCTTGCCGTCGGGTAAAGGGGTCACTACCAATGGTCTGGTGAATCGGCTCATGGTGCAGTTTCCAACCTGCGGAACGGAGATTCAAGGGAATGGCCACCTATGAACGCGGGCCCGATTGCTGGCCTCTCTCGAGCCACCCGCAGCCGGGCCGGTGGCGCGGCCACTTGCTCGAAAGCGAGCCTCTTCGACACCTGCTCCGTAGTCTGACGGCGCACCGTGCCGGCGTATGGGCGAAATCCTCCGGTACCGGCAGCAACCCAAGAAGGAACAGCCCGAGGAAGGCGATCCGGTCCTCACCCGCTTCGTGACCGACATCATCTCGGGGTCGTCGGCGAGAGGGACCCAATGACGGAGCAAGCCGGCTCGGCGGACGACGGGGCGAAGGACGGTCGCCGACGATCCCAGGGGACTGGACTGAGTGACCAGCTCGTGGGAGTGGCCGTCGGCGCCTTGAAGTCCTTTGCCACCGCCGCCGGTGTGGCCACGTTCGTCGCCGTGACTGGTGGCGCCATCACCTGGGTCCGCTTCTACTCAGCGGGGATCCCGGCAGATCAGGCCGTGGCCAAGGTTCCCCGAGAACAGTTGCTGGTGGTCGGTTCGTGGTCGGCGGTCGCCTTTCTCCTCGTCGGACTGCTCGCCGTGCTGGCCGCGTTCGTGCTGGACGAGGGAGGTACCGACTCTCGGCGGAGCCGCTTCGGCTTGTTCGCCCTGGCCACCTTGGAGGCCTGGCCGCAGTCGTTCTGGCCAAGCACCTCGATGGGGGGAACAAGGTTCTGCTTGGCGTAGCGCTGATCGGTACTGGGGTGACCAGCGCCCTGCTGCTCTTGGACGGCCCGTTCAGCGCGCCCGTGCCCGAGGACAGGAAGGTCGTGGCCAAGGCGGGAGAGCCCGGGCCCAAGGCCAGGAAGCGCGTGCAGCGATCTTTGACCTGGCCGTGGGGGGTCCTGGCCCAGGCCATCGTCGTGGCTGTTCCCTTCGTCCTGGTCGCCGTGGAGCACGAATGGTGGGTGTTGACGGCCGTGACCACTGCCGGTTTGTTGGCGGCCGCCAACGTGGGCGTGGCCAGGGTGACCGGGAACAGATTCCTCTGGTACGGCGTGTCGGTGTTCTTCTCGGTTGCCGTTTTCGGCGCTGTCTCGAACGCCGTGCGCACCAACTATGAGCCAGAGGCCCAGGCCGTGGCCGTCCTGCTCAAGTCGTCTCCTCCCAGAGGGATCACCGGACTCTACGTCGCAGAGACAGACAAGCGGCTGTACCTGGGACGTGTGTGCGCTCCCCCTCCCATGAAGGGGGACAAGCGGCCCCAGAGGAAGACCGGTCCTCTTCTGTGGGTCGAGCGGGACGACGTCCTCGAGGCCTCCATCGGCTCGCTGCAGAGTCTCCGTTCCGCTCAAGCGCAGGCAGCACAACTGCTCACTGAGCTTGAAGGCGGCCAGTCGTCCGTCGGAGGCGCCGGGCCCGTACCGCCGTCGACACCCCCTTCCTCCCGGGACTGTCCGGACCCGCCAAAGAACCGGTGAAGGGAATAAATGTGAGTCGCGTCTTGTCAACCATGGACGTCGAAGAAGGAGGAATGAATAGCGAAAAGAGGTGACGAGGAATGCTCATGCGATTCGATCCCTTCCGTGAGCTCGACCGGCTCACCAAGCAGGTAGGCGGTCCGGGCCTGCTGCCGACCATGGCGATGGACGCCTACCGCCACGGCGACCAGGTGGTGGTGAACTTCGACCTCCCCGGCGTGGACCGTGACGCCATCGAGGTCAGTGTGGAGAAGGACGTGTTGACGGTGCGAGCCGAGCGCCCCATCGCCCGTGGGGAGGACGAGGAGTGGCTGGTGGCCGAGCGGCCACGGGGCAGCTTCTACCGCCAGCTCTTCCTGGGGCAGGGCCTGGACGCCGATGCCCTGGAGGCCCACTACGAGCAGGGCGTGCTCACCGTCACCGTCCCCGTAGCGGAGGCGGCCAAGCCCCGCCGCGTGGAGATCACCAGCGGCGGCCGGCGAGCCATCGATACAGGCGCCGCGGCCTGAGCCACGGCGGTGGCCGGCGGGGACACCGTCCCCGCCGGATCGGTGGCTTCACCAACCAGTCCACACAGGATCAGACCAGCAGCATGGAGGTTGCGAAAGCATGGCCCTTCCGATTCGCCACAACAATGAAGAGAGTTCGAGCCGATGGGACCCGGTCGCCCAGATCAACCGCCTGAATGAGCAGCTGCACGACTACCTGGGCAACCGGGGGTCCCTCCCGTCGCTGATGGGGGAGGGCTTCACCCCCCTCGCCGACGTGGAGGAGAGCGACGACGCCTACCTGGTGGAGGTCGAGCTGCCCGGGGTCAGGGGGGACGACTTGGACGTGGAGGTGGCGGGCCGCCGCCTCACCGTGTCGGGTGAGCGCAAGGAGCGGGAGCGAGTTGGCATCCTTCGCCGACAGACCCGCACCGTGGGCCGGTTCCACTACGAGGTGGTGCTCCCCAGTGACCTCGCCGAGGACCAGGTCGAGGCGTCCCTTAACGAAGGGGTGCTCAGCATCCGGGTGCCCAAGGTCGAGGCCGACCGTCCCCGGCGAATCCCGGTCAAGTGATCGGGGCCCCTCACGGGCCCCGACCTACCCAGCTCGGTCCGCCGTAGCGGCCTCAAGTGAATACTTCCCAGCGTGCCCTTGACACCACTCCGTGGCGCCGATCCTGTAGCCCCGCCCGAGGACGAGCCTCGGCACGGACCAGGAGGCCAGAGTGGAGAGCCAGTTCAGGGTGGCCACGTGGGCCGAGCGTGAGCCCGAGGTGTTCATCGCCCGCCGTCGGGGCGACTCCGACCGACGGGAAGGTGAGCGCAGGAGGCCGGAGCACCGGCGAGGCGACCGGCGCGCTGGTCATGAGGCGCAGCCATGAGTCGAGTGACGAGCAGCGCCCTGGACACGATGCTCCTCACCCTCGACACCTTGGGCGGCTCCGACCTTCATCTGCGGCCGGGGAGTCCGGCCCGCGCCCGGGTCCATGGTGACCTACGGGTGTTGCCCGGCTACGACCCCCTGAGCGTCACCGACGTGGACCAGATGGTGAGCGCCGTGGTGCCCGCCCATCTGACCGAGCACCTCGCCACCGATGGCGACGCCGACACGGCCTACACCTCGACGACGGGCGCACGATTCCGCGCTCACGCCTACCGCCAACGCGGCGACGTCGCCCTCGTGCTGCGACGGGTGCTCGACGCGCGCGCACGGTGGAGCAGCTCCGCATGCCGCCCGTCACCATGCGTCTGGCCGACCAGCAACGGGGCCTGGTGCTGGTGTGCGGGCCCACGGGCTCGGGAAAGACGTCCACCCTCGGTGCCATGGTGGACCACATCAACCGGACGAGGCCCGTGCACATCGTCACCCTGGAAGACCCGATCGAGATCCTCCACCGGGACCAGCGGGCGTGGGTGAGCCAGCGCGAGATCGGCGTCGACGTGCCCGACTTCGCCACCGGGATGCGGGCTGTGGTGCGGGAGGACCCGGACGTGATCGTGGTGGGGGAGATGCGCGATCGCCGGACCGTCGCCGCCGCGCTCACGGCGGCCGAGACCGGCCACCTCGTGCTCTCCAGCCTCCATACCACCGACGCGGCCGAGACGGTGAACCGCATAGTGGAGCTGTTCCCCGACGACCAGCGCCACCAGATCCGCCTGGTGCTGGCTGAGACGCTGAAGGGCACCATCTGCCAGCGGCTGGTGAAGGCCGCCGGGGGCGCCGAGCGTGTGCCCGCCGTCGAGGTGATGATCGTCAACGGCCGGGTCCAGCGCTGCATCCTCGACCCCACCACCAAGGACGGCGTGACCGAGATCGTTGCCGACAGCGAGTACTACGGCATGCAGACGTTCGACCAGTCTCTGGCCTCGCTGTACGAGGACGAGGTGATCGACCTCCGCGACGCCCTCTCGGCCGCCACCAGGCCACACGACCTCACGGTGTCGCTTCGAAGGCAGGGCCTGCTCGCACACCGCTGAGCGGGCCGGCGCGAGGCGCGCCAGTAGCTTGGAGCCATGCCGGCTCCGGTTTCCCGCCGTGGGACGGTCGCCAAGGCCAGCGTGACGCGCATGCTGCTGCGGGGCATGGCCCGCCACTGTCCCCGCTGCGGCTCGGGCGGGATATTCGCCTCCTGGTTCCGCCTCCAGGAGCGCTGCCCGAGCTGCCGCCTTCGCCTCGAACGGGAGAACGACTTCTTCCTCGGCGGCTACGTGATCAACCTTGCCGTAACCGAGGGGCTCCTCGCGTTGGCCCTGATGATCTACGTGCTGCGCATCACCGCCGACCCAGGGACGTCCCTGGTGCCCGTGCTCGTGGTGGGAGGGATCATCTCCCTGGTACTCCCCGTGCTCTTCTTCCCGTTCTCCCGCACCATCTGGATGGCGATCGACCTGGCCATGCGGCCGGTGCCGAGGGACGAGGGCGAGGAGGGGCCAGCCGGCAGGGGTCAGGCCTGAGAGCGCTCCAGCATCCGCGCCAGGCGGGACCGAACCGAGCGGCGGGGGAACTGCCCGGCAGGGGCAGTGGCGCTGATCACGTGCTGAGCCACGTCGAGGTAGGACACGTCGGGTGACGTGGGCACCGTGAGGGTCTCGTGCGCCAGGCCACGAAGATCGGGGTCGTCCGTCTCCATGGCCAGCACGACGGCGCCACAGCGGCGGGCGTCCTCCACCCGGTCCAGGAGCTGCTCGGCGGCCGCGTCGGGGGAGACCACCAGCAGTGCCTCGTTGGCCCGCACCGCCTCGAGCCGCTCCAGGCCGATGGAGAGGTGGGGACGGGCCCCGGGCGGGACCTGCCAGCGCACGAGGGTGGGAGCCAGCTCCGGCCGCCCGTTCCAACGGGCTTCGTCACCGAGGTGGGCGGCGAAGTGCCACGGCTCGTGCACCTCGGTTCCGACCAGTAGCAGCTCCCCGACAGACTTGGGCGCCTGACCGAGGGCGCTCGAGAACTCGACCACCTCGTCGTGGAAGCGGCCACCGGGGAGGAGCCGCCTCAGGGACGCGAGGTCACGGACGTTCACAGGCGTTCATCGGCACTTCGCGGCCCGCGCTTTAGCAGGAATACCGGTCAGCTCTCGAACTGGACGGACGCTCGCTCGGCGGCGGCCGGCCCGATGTGCTCGGCCACTACGCGCTGGTGGGCGGGGTGCTCCCGGTAGGAGCGCCAGCCGTCTGCATCGTCGAACTCGGCCACGACGGCAAAGTCCCAGCTGCTCTCCAGCAGCCCGGCATCGGGGCCGAACTGGTAGTCGCGCACCTCGGCGATGAGAGAGGGCAGCTCGGCCAGACCGGCGCTGATCTGCTGCCGCTGCTCGTCGGTGGTGGCGTCCTTCCAGCGAAAGAGGGCCACGTGGCGGAACACTGGCTCATACTACGAAGCTGGCGCCTTGGGTCCTGAGCAACCGACAGAGGCGCCTCTCAAAGCCGTCCACCTAAGTAGACTTCCGGAGGTGGCGCGCACGGGCGAGGACCGCATCCTCACGGTACCGAACGCCCTCTCCGTGATTCGCCTCCTGTTCATCCCAGTGTTCCTCTGGCTGCTGTTCGGCCGGGAGAACCGCCACGCCGCCGCCTGGCTGCTGGCCGTGCTGTGCGCCAGCGACTGGGTGGACGGCTACATCGCCCGGCACTTCGACCAGGTGTCGGAACTTGGGAAGATCCTCGATCCCACCGCCGACCGGATCCTGCTCGGGGTGGGCGGCGTGGCCATCATCGTGGACGGCTCCATCCCCGCCTGGGTGGGGATCCTGGCCCTGGCCAGGGAGCTGGTCGTCGGCGTGGCGGGCATCGTGCTCAGCCTGATGGGCGCCAGGCGCATCGACGTGCTGCTCGTGGGCAAGGCGGGCAACTTCCTACTGATGCTGGCCTTCCCCCTGTTCCTGGCGTCCAACCCCGACGGCGGGGCCCCGTGGCACGAAGTGGCCCGGCCCCTGGCCTGGCTGTGCGCCCTGCCCGGCCTGGTGCTCAGCTACTACTCGGCGTACCGGTACGTCCCCCTCGCCAAGGACGCCCTCGGCAAGGGTGGCCAGGGGAAGGGGCGGGTAGGCTCCCGGCGCAGGTAGCAACACCACCACTCAGCCACTCAGAGGGCCACAAGGCAGGCTCTTCCCTATCGCCAGGAGCAGAGACCGTGAAGGCAGTGATCATGGCCGGGGGCGCGGGCACACGGCTTCGCCCGCTCACCTCCAACACCCCCAAGCCCATGCTCCCGGTGGCCAACAGGCCCATGATGGAGCACATCCTGCGCCTGCTGAAGAAGTACGGCTTCGAGGACATCGTTGTCACCCTGGCGGTGAACCCCCAGGTCATCACCAACTACTTCGGCGACGGCTCCGAGTTCGGCGTCAGCATCTCCTACGCCACGGAAGAGACGCCGATGGGCACCGCGGGTTCGGTGCTCAACGCCCGGGACAAGCTCGACGAGCGCTTCCTCGTGATCTCCGGCGACGTGCTCACCTCCACCGACCTGTCCAAGGTCGTTGCCTTCCACGAGGAGAAGGAGGCCCTGGTCACCATCGGCCTCAAGGCCATGGACAACCCCTTGGAGTTCGGGATCGTCATCACCCGCGATGACGGCTCCATCGAGCGCTTCCTGGAGAAGCCGTCATGGGGCGAGGTGTTCAGCGACGCCGTCAACACCGGGGTCTACGTGCTCGAGCCCGAGATCTTCGACTTCATCGGCGAAGGCGAGGTCGACTTCTCCGGCGACGTCTTCCCCGCCCTGCTCGAGGCGGAGAAGCCCATGTTCGGCTACGAGATGGAGGGCTACTGGCAGGACGTGGGCACGCTGGAGGCCTACACCGGCGCCCACCGTGACGTGCTCGAAGGCTCCGTCGAGGTGGAGATACCGGGTTTCCGGATGGAGGATGGGGTGTGGCTCGGCGAGGGCGCCGAGGTCCACCCCGACGCCGAGGTCACCGGGCCGGCCGTCATCGGTGACTACTGCCAGGTCGAAGCCGGTGCCGAGCTGTCCGAGTACACCGTGCTCGGCACCAACGTCAAGGTCGGTCCCGACGTGACCATCGAGCGCTCGGTGGTCCACGACAACGTGTACCTGGCCTCGTCGGTCAACCTCCGTGGCACCGTGGTGTGCCGGGCCAGCGACCTCCGCCAGGGCGCCCGATGCGAGGAAGGCGTGGTCATCGGCGACCAGTGCCTCATCGGCTCGCACGCCTTGATCAACCAGGGGGTCAAGATCTACCCCTTCAAGACGGTGGAGGCGGGCGCCACCATCAACAGCTCCATCGTCTGGGAGTCCCAGGGCGCCCGTAACCTGTTCGGACGCCTCGGCGTTTCGGGCCTGGCCAACGTGGACATCTCTCCGGAGCTGGTGGTGCGTCTGGCCATGGCCTACGCCACGAACCTGGAGAAGGGCGCCACCGTCACCACCTCCCGGGACTCGAGCCGAGCCGCCCGGGCCCTCAAGCGGGCGGCGATGGTGGGCCTCACGGCAGCCGGGGTCAACGTCGACGACCTCGAGGTGGCCACGGTGCCCGTCACCCGCTTCCAGGTGCGCTCGGGCACCAGCCAGGGCGGAATCACCGTCCGTCTCGATCCCAAGGACCCCCAGTCGGTGCTGATCCGCTTCCTCGACGACGAGGGCGTGGACATCTCCGACTCGGTCCAGAGCAAGATCGAGCGCCTCTACTACCGCGAGGACTTCCGCCGGGCCATGGCGGCCGACATGGGTGACATCGGTTTCCCCGCCCGGACCTTGGAGCACTACACCGAAGCCCTGATGGCAACCGTCGATGCCGGCGCCATCCGTTCGGTCGGATACCGGTTTGTGCTCGACTACGGGTTCGGCACGGCCAGCTTCGTGATGCCCAACGTGTTGGCCAAGCTCGGAGCCGACGTGCTGTCGGTGAACCCGTACGCCTCCACCGCGGGCGCCACCGAGTTCGACCGAGCAGAGCACGCGGCCAAGGTGGGCGAGCTCGTGCAGGCGTCGGGCGCCAACCTCGGCGCGGTGATCGACCCTGACGGCGAGCAGGTCACCCTCGTGGACGACGCGGGCAACGTGGTGTCCGACGACGACGCCCTGTTCGCCTTCGTCAGCCTGGTGGGCCAGACGCAGGAGAAGCCCAAGATCGGGGTTCCGGTCTCGGTGTCCCGAGCCATCGAGGAGCTGTGCGAGGCCAAGGGTGCCGAGATCACCTGGACCAAGCTCTCGGCCCCGCATCTGATGGAGGTGGCGTCCCAGGGAGAGCTCTCCCTCGCTGCCAGTCAGGAGGGAGGCTTCATCTTCCCGTCCTTCCTGCCCGCTTACGACGCCACCGCAGCCCTCGTCAACCTGCTGGGCATGTTGGCGCAGACCGAGCAGAGCCTCTCCGACCTGGTGAGCCAGGCCCCCGACGTGCACGTGACCCAGAAGGACGTGGATACGCCCTGGGAACAGAAGGGCATGCTGATGCGCACAATGGTCGAGCAGTTGAAGGACCGGGAACTGGTCCTCGTGGACGGGGTCAAGGTCCTCCACGACGACGGCTGGGCCCTCGTGCTCCCCGATCCGAACGAGCAGGTCACACATGTGTGGGCGGAGGGGTCCAGCGACGACGAGGCCCAGAAGCTGGCCGACGAGTACGTCGGTCGCATCGACGACATCCTTCACTGAGATGAACGTCCCCGACGACCTCCGCTACACCACCGACCACGAGTGGGCCCGCTTGGAGGACGGCCGCCTGCGCGTCGGCATCACCGACTACGCCCAGGACGCCCTGGGCGACATCGTCTTCGTGCAGCTCCCGGAGGCCGGAGCAACGGTGGAGGCAGCCAGCTCGGTGGGCGAGATCGAGTCCACGAAGTCCGTCTCCGACGTGTACGCCCCTGTGGCCGGAGAGGTGATCGAGGTGAACAGCCAGCTCACCGATCAGCCCGAGCAGGTCAACGACGATCCCTACGGAGAGGGCTGGCTCTGCGTCATCGCCCCGTCGGACCCGGCCGCCTTCGGGACCCTTCTCGACGCCGAGGCGTATCGCCAGCTGACGTCGAGCTGAGCACCGCTGAGCACCGAGCTGGGCCTGATGGAGAATCGGCGGAGGTAGCGTGACGGAGATGTTCTGCAACCAGTGCGGGCATCGCAACCCGCCCGGCTCGAACTTCTGTTCGTCGTGCGGGGGCGTTCTGGCTCAGGCCGGGGGAGAGGAGACCACCATCACCTTCCTCCCCAACGAGAGCAGCGCTGAGATGCCCGAGGACGAGCTCACCGTGAGCCTCGACGAGGTGTCCGACGAGCACGGCCTCCTCATGGTGAAGAGGGGACCGAACGCAGGCTCGAGGTACGCGCTGGACGCCGACGTGGTGCACGTGGGGCGCCACCCGGAGAGTGAGATCTTCCTCGACGACATCACCGTCTCCCGCCGCCACGCCGAGTTCCATCGTGAGGGCCGTACCTTCTCGGTATGCGACGTTGGCTCCCTGAACGGCACCTACGTGAATCGTGAGCGCATAGAGCAGTCGCCCCTGACCCACGGTGACGAGGTGCAGATCGGCAAGTTCAAGCTGGTCTTCGTCACCGGCGGGGACGCGTAAGCCTTGTGACGGCGGAGCGGGCCTACCTGTCGATCGGCGAGGTGCTCTCACTCCTTCAGGCCGAGTTCCCCGACGTCACCATCTCCAAGATCCGTTTCCTGGAGAGCCAGGGCCTGCTCGACCCCGAGCGCACCCCCTCGGGATATCGCAAGTTCTACGAATCCGACGTCGAACGCCTGCGCTGGATACTGCGCCAGCAGCGGGAGAACTTCCTGCCCCTGAAGGTCATCAAGGGCCGGCTCCTCGGCAAGGGGGGCGACGCCGGGGAGGAAGGCGACGGCCTCGGGCTCGGTGCGGCCGGTGCAGAGCCGGTAGGGGCACAGCCAGCTGCGCCGGAGCCAGTGGTTCCCGAGCCGGCTGAGCCGAAGCCAGTTTTCTTCGAGCCAGTCGTACCCGAGCCGGTTGCACACGACCCGGTCGCCGTCGACCCAGTCGCACCCGAGCCAGTCGTACCCGAGCCGGTTGCCGTTGAGCCGGTCGGGAGCGAGCCGGTCGAGAGCGAGCCCGATGTCGTGGTGCAAGCGGAGGCACCGGTCGCCCGGACCCGACCCATCCAAGAAGGCGCCGACCTGGTTCAGACCGGGACCCAGGCCACCGAACCCGAGCCAGCCGAGCCCCAGCGCGGGCGGACGGCACGCGAAGCCCTCCGCGCCCCTTCGCCGAGGCGCCGGCTGAGCGTCACCGACCTCCCGCTGCCCCTTTCGGGGGCCAGCCTGACCCTCGAGGAGCTGGCCTCGGCCAGTGGGCAGTCGCCGGACCAGATCCGAGACCTCGAGCGAGCCGGTTTCATCGCGGGGCGCAGCGTGGCCGACGTCGTGTACTACGACGAGGAGTGCCTCAGCGTGGCCGAGCTGATGGGTGGCTTCGCCCGCTTCGGCATCGAGGCCCGACACCTGCGCATCTACAAGAACTCCGCCGAGCGGGAAGCCGGTCTCTTCCAGCAGGTGATCGTGCCCTTGCTGAAGCAGCGCAATCCCGAGGCCCGCCAGCGAGCCATCGACACGCTCGAGGAGCTCTCCCAGCTCGGCGAGCGCCTGAGAACCACCATGCTGCGCCAAGCGATCAAGGGTCTCACCGGGGGTTGAGCCCACCAGGGTTCCCTCGCCCGGGCCCGCCACGGGTCCTCATCACCAGGGAGGACCTCGGTGAGGGGGTTCGGCGACTGGCCGGGGAGCTCTCCCGGACCTACGAGGACGGCGTGGTGCTGGTGGCTGTGCTCAAGGGCAGCGTCCTGTTCCTGGCTGATCTCGTACGGGCTCTCACCATCGTGCCCGAGGTGGACTTCCTCTCCATCTCCTCCTACGGAGAGGGGACCGACCGGGTACGCATAGTAAAGGACGTCGACGCGGACCTGGCCGGGCGCCACGTCGTGCTGGTGGAGGACATCGTCGACACGGGTCTCACCGTCACCTACGTGCTGGGGGAGCTGGCCCGGCGCAGCCCCCGATCCCTGGCGGTCTGCACGCTGCTCGACAAGGCGGCCCGGCGCATCGTGCCCCTCGACCTGCAGTTCACGGGCTTCACCCTGGGGGACGACTTCGTGCTCGGCTACGGCCTCGACTACGCGGGTTACTACCGCAACCTGGACCTGGTCGCCGTCGGTGACCTCGACGCTCTCCGGAGCGACCCCCGAGCGTACGTGGAGAGCCTCTACGGGAGACCTCGTGGCGAAGCCGACGGCTTAGTGAGCGGACCCGGCGCACGGTAGGGTTGGCCCATGGTCGAGATGCGTTTGGCCGCAGTTCGAGTCGAGTTGCCGACCAACAACCCTGTGGTCCTGCTCCAAGAGGTGGAGGGGGCCCGGCGCACGCTCCCCATCTTCATCGGGCCCCCCGAGGCCACCGCCATCGCCTACGCCCACCAGCAGGTCCCCACGGCCAGGCCCATGACCCACGACCTCATGCGAGACCTCCTCGCCGCGCTGGGGGTCGTCCTCGAGCGCGTGGTCGTGACCGAGCTGCGCATGTCCGAGGACGGCAGGGGAGGCACGTACTTCGCCGAGTTGCACCTCCGCTACGGCGGGCAGTCCCACGTGGTGTCCAGCCGGCCCTCGGACGCCATCGCCCTGGCTGCCCGCACCTCGAGCCCGATCTACGCGGAGGAGGACCTGCTCGATGAGGCCGGTCTGGTGATGGACGCCGACGAGGAGGACGAGGCCGCGCCCGAGGAGCTGGTTTCGGAGTTCCGCCAGTTCATCGAGGGAGTGCGCCCCGAGGACTTCGACGGTTAGTTCCCGCCGACGAAGCAGAGCTTCGTCGGCGGACTCAAAGGTGCTCCGGGCGGCCGGAAAGCCGGACCACCCTGCGCGCTCATTCTGGTCATTGACCTTCGCCTTGAGCGGTCGGTACGCTTCGCTCGACATCGGTGTAATTCCGCCGCTGTGAGATCAGCGGACGAAGGAGGCACTTCCCCGCCATGCAAGAAGAGGTTTGGTCAGAAGGAGCGCCCGAAGAGGGGTACCGGGGCCCACAGGTCTGCTCCATCGTCGGCATCAGCTACCGCCAGCTCGACTACTGGGCTCGCACCGACCTGCTCCGGCCGTCCATAAGCGAGGCCAAGGGCAGTGGCACCCAGCGCCGGTACTCCTACCGTGACCTGCTGGAGCTCAAGGTCATCAAGCGCCTCCTCGACGCCGGGGTTTCGCTCCAGTCGGCGCGTCGAGCCATCGAGGTCCTGCGCAAGAGCGGGGAGGACGTGGCCACCGCCAACCTGGTGCTCAACGGCTCCCAGTCCGTTCTCGCTCACTCGGGCGAGGAGATCATCGACCTGCTCCAAGGAGGCCAGGGCGTGCTCAACATCGTCGCCCTGGCCGGGGTGGTGCAGGAGCTCGACGCCGCCATCCACGATCTCAGCCCCACCGCCCGTCCTGCCCGTAGCGGCCCCGCCGGAGAGGCGGACGGCGGCATGGCTCACACTGGCGGCGGGGTCTAGCCCTGGAAGATCAGGCGCTCCCTCACGAGCGGGTCCGCTTCGCCCACAACTCGGAGCGCCAGTTCGCCAAGCTGCTCGACTTCTACGGGATCACCTGGGAGTACGAGCCCAGAGAGTTCGCCCTCGAGTGGGACAAGGACGCCAAGCCGGTCCAGGCGTTCTGCCCCGACTTCTATCTCCCCGTCTACGACCTCTACATCGAGATCACCACCTTGAACCAGAAGCTGGTGACCAAGAAGAACCGCAAGGCCCGGCGCCTCCGGGAGCTGTACCCGGACGTCAAGATCAAGATCTTCTACCAGCGCGACTACCTCAACCTGCTCGTGAAGTACGGGCTCGAGGAACCGTCCCAGCTGGCGGCCGATCAGCTCGACGCCGTCGAGCCCAGGCCCTTGGACCTCGAGCTGCGGAGCCCCCGAACCCCTCGTTCCACTAGTACGCGCCGCTAGTCTTCGCGGTTCATTCATGCGGACCTCGCCCCTCGACGCAGCGCATCGGGCCCTCGGAGCCAAGATGGTTCCCTTCGGGGGCTGGGAGATGCCGCTGTCCTATCCGAGCGGCACGCTGGCCGAGCACCGGGCCTGCCGGGAGTCGGCAGTGGCTTTCGACGTGAGCCACCTGGGCACGGTGCGCGTGGCCGGCCCACAGGCGTTCGACACGGTCAACGCCGTCCTCACCAACGACCTGGCCCGCATCGCCCCCGGTCGGGCGCAGTACACCCATCTGCTCGACGAGGCCGACGCCTCGGTGCTCGACGACATCATCGTGTGGTGGGTGGGCGAGGACCGCTTCGACGTGATGCCCAACGCCTCCAACACCGCTCGGGTGGTGGCCGCCGTCGGGGGGGAGGACGTGACCGACACCCGGGCCATCGTGGCCGTGCAGGGCCCCGAGGCGCGCCGCCGCCTGCAGGCTGTGTCGCCCGAGGCGGCCGAAGTCCCGCGATTCGGCGTGCGGGGGATCGATTGGCGGGGGATCCCGCTCGTCGTGGCCGGCACCGGATACACCGGCGAGGACGGCGTG
>JADDQT010000398.1 GCA_016781225.1 Actinomycetota bacterium | reverse complement strand
CGGCGCGCCGCGCACTGGCCCCCCGTTTCGACGCCGCGGCCCGCAACCACGGCGTCCCCGCCGACCTGCTGAAGGCGGTGGCGTGGCAGGAGTCCGGATGGCAGAACGACAAGGTGTCGTCGACCAACGCTCGTGGCATCGGCCAGCTCATGCCCGACACCGTCAGCTTCGTGAACGAGCGCCTCCTCGGTGCTCGACTCGACCCCCATCGGCCCGAGCAGAACATCGAGATGTCGGCTCGGTTCCTGCGCTACCTGCTCGATTCCACCGGCGGCAACGTTCCCATGGCCGTGGCCTCCTACTACCAGGGACTGGCTTCGGTGCGGCGCGACGGAACCCTTCGGGTCACCGAGCAGTACGTTGCCAACGTGCTCGCCCTTCGGGCCAAATTCTAGGAAGGTCTCCGCGCCGCCAACGATCCTCCTGACCTGCGATTATGCGCGAAACCCCAGGTCAGAGCGCTCTTGACGGTTCGGGGCAGCTTCTCGAAACTAGGGCCCGTCCCCTAGACGCTCCAGACGCCTGGTCGTGGGCCTCCGAGTCCTGTGACTCGGAGGGGGCAGTCCTCGGGGCAACGCAGGGGGTACCGGGAAGCCAAGTAGAGAACGTCCCAATAACTCATCGTCCGTTCGCGGTCGGTCGAGCCACCGGACGGCCCCAACGGCTTCCTGGCCCTCCTTGCGCTTCGATCTGCCCGTGCCCTTTTCAGCTCACTTCGCCCCTGTTCGCGGTCGGGTCGGGGGATGTCCACCGGCCGCCCCCGGTGCCTGTATGGTTCCGGCGC
Source organism: Actinomycetota bacterium (assembly GCA_016781225.1). Taxonomy (GTDB): domain Bacteria; phylum Actinomycetota; class Acidimicrobiia; order Acidimicrobiales; genus YB1-3. Next base: position 871 of record JADDQT010000398.1, on the reverse strand, counting down.
GAAGCACACCCCGCCTCCCACGGTGGCGCTCTATGAGCCGCCGACCGACCTAGGACCCATGGCAGAAGAACAAGTCGACGAAGAGCTCCTCAAGAGCGCCGAGGAGGACGAGCCCGAGGACCTCGACGAATCCGAGCTCGAAGACCTCGCCGTGGACGACGACCTCGTTGATGTCGACGACGGCGAGGAGGACGACGAGGACGTCGTCGTCGACGACGGTGACGACGAGGTGGCGGCGGAGGTGGTCGTGGTGGCCGGCGAGGCGGACGGGCCCGCCGTGGTGACCAAGACCTCCGGGGCCGGCCCCACCGCCGGCGCGGCCGACGATGACGACGAGGAAGAGGACGAAGAGGACGACGACGACCTGGAGGCCAGCCTCGACGTCATTCTGAAGGAGAAGCTCGTCGTCGCCGACGAGGAGGCCGACGAGGAGGCTCCCGATCAGGAGGACCGGGTCGAGAGCTCGGTCAACCGGGTCTTGCCCAAGCAGCCCGACGAGTTCGTGTGCAGCTCGTGCTTCCTGGTCAAGCACCCGAGCCAGCTGGCCAGCGGCCAGACCATGCTCTGCCGAGACTGCGTCTGATCGCTCAGGTCTGATCGCTCGGGTGGCAGCAACCTCCCGGCGGTCGTGGGAGGATCACACGATGTCCAAGACCCCTCTCGACCACGCCCTGGATCTACTCGTGTTCGCCCCCCTGGGCGCCGCCTTCGCCGCTCGGGAGGCCCTGCCCGATCTCATAGACAAGGGACGGGACCAATTCACCGGCCAGGTGACCGCGGCCCGCATGATGGGCCAGCTGGCCGTCTCCCAGGGCCAGCGGGAGGCCCAGAGAGCAGTGGCCCAGGCCACCGATCGCCTGGCCGGGTTGGG
>JADDQT010000144.1 GCA_016781225.1 Actinomycetota bacterium | reverse complement strand
AGGCGCGCGACGACAAGCCCTTTGCCGTCATGGTCGCCGACCTCGAGCAGGCCCGCCGCCTCTGCCGGCTCACCCCCGCGGCCGAGGCAGAGCTGGCCTCGGCCCGACGACCTATCGTCCTCGCGCCCCGTCTAGCGGATGCAGCAGTGGCAGGAGGAGTGGCGCCGGGGCTCCCGGAGCTGGGGCTGATGCTCCCCTACACGCCGCTCCACCACCTGCTCATGGCGACCGTGCGCAGGCCCTTGGTGATGACCAGCGGCAATCTGTCGGACGAACCCATCGCCCACGACGACACCGACGCCCTGGAACGCCTCGGCCCCTTGGTTGACGCCGTGCTCACCCACGACCGTCCCATCCACATCCGTTGTGACGACTCGGTGGTGCGGGCCCTGACCTCCCCCCCACCCGGAGCTTCTGGTCAGCAAGACGACACGGAAACCGTGTCGTTTCGAGGACCGGAAGTCGGGGAGACGCAGATGGTGCGCCGCTCGCGGGGGTACGCCCCCGAGCCCATCGCCCTGCCGGTTCCGACCAGCCGCCAGCTCCTCACCGTCGGAGCCGAGCTCAAGAACACGGTGGCGGTGGTCAAGGGGGCGACCCTGGTGGCGAGCCACCACATCGGTGACCTCGAACACCTGCCCGCCTACCGCTCCTTCCTTCAGGCCGTGGGCCACCTTTCCCACCTGGCCGGCGTGGAACCGGACCTGGTGGCCCATGACCTCCACCCCGAGTACCTCTCGACCAAGTTCGCCATGGAGCTGGACCTGCCAAGCCTCGCCGTACAACACCATCACGCCCACATCGTCTCCTGCCTCGTCGAGCACCGGCGGACCGAGCCGGTGCTGGGGGTGGCATTCGACGGCCTGGGCATGGGCACCGACGGGACGCTGTGGGGCGGCGAGCTCCTCGTGGCCGATCTCACCGGGTACCGCCGGGTCGGCCACCTGCGATCGGTGGCCCTGCCCGGTGGCAACCAGGCCGTGCGAGAGCCGTGGCGGATGGCGCTCGTGTGGGCGGCGGCAGCACTGGGCGAAGAGGTCGCCGAGCGATACGGCGAGCAAGTGGACGAGCGTTGGCCTGCGGTCCTGGCTCTTTCCCGCCACGCCAACACCCCCGTCACGAGCAGCGCGGGCCGGTTGTTCGATGCCGTCGCCGCCCTCTTGGGCCTGCGATCGCGCGTGAGCTACGAGGCCCAGGCGGCCATCGAGCTCGAGGCCTGCGCCGCGGGCGTGCCGCTGTCGCACTGCACCGGCTACGAGTTGGCCGTCACCCGGGGCGCCGACGGGCTGGTCCTGGACCCCTCCCCCATCCTGGGCCGAGTGTTGGCCGAGCGAGACGCCGGTGACCCACCTCCGCTCATCTCAGCCCGGTTCCACGACGGTCTGGGCCGTGGCGTCGCCGTGGCCGCCGCCGAGCTGGCCGGCGAGGCGGGGCTGGACACGGTGGCGCTGTCGGGGGGTGTGTTCCAGAACGCTCGGCTGACCTCGGTGGTGCGGCGTGAGCTCGAGGACTCCGGCTTGGCCGTGCTGGTACATCGGAGGGTGCCGCCCAACGACGGCGGCATCAGCATCGGCCAGGCCGGCGTAGCCGCCGCCGCCAACCCCGCCTGACAAGGGGGTCAGCGGAGCTTCTTGGCCTTCTTGGCCCCCTTCACGGGCCGCTTCACCACCTTCTTGGTGACCTTGGTCACACGCGGTGTCGCCGCCCTCCGAGCGGGAACGGCCTTCTTGGTGACCTTGATCACCTTGGTCGACCTGGCCGCCTTCTTCGCTGCCGCCTTCTTGGCGGCCGCTTTCTTCGGCACCTTCGTGACCGGTCTCTTGACGACCCGGCGCGTCACCCTGACCGGCGGCGCGGGCTCCTCCACGACCACGGCGTCGACCGGCTCGTCCTCGACCAGCTCCGGCTCCTCGAGCAGCTCCTCGTCTTCGACCAGCTCCGGCTCCTCGAGCAGCTCCTCTTCCTCGAGCAGCTCAGGCTCCTCCTCCATCAGCTCGTCATCCTCGATCGGCTCCGACGGCGGTGGGGGCGGTGGGGGCGGTGGGGCCCAGCCGGCCACCTCATCCTCCAGGATCTCGAGCATGGGCTGGGTGGCTCTCGTCAGGTGCTCGAAGACCTCGTATCCCTCGGACACCACGTTGACGAAGCCGGGGTAGGTGGCCTCGAACAGATCCGATGCCACGAAGCGTTCCTGGGACTCCCGGTCGTCCCAGATGTACACCGCCCCGTATGCATTGGAGTCCTCGTTCCGCAGCCACACCTTGGCCTGGAGGCCGCCCATGGCCGAGAACTGGGGCGCAACCTGGTGGGCGATGTCGATGTAGTCCTGCTCGCTCACGTCGTTCAGGTTGTAGGTGACGATCTGGACGTACATGTCTTCCTCCTGGTGTCTGTCCCCGCCGAGGAGCTGCTCCGCGTTCTCCACCGGCGCCCGAGATCATCCAGCAACCTCGGCATCTGCGCCCTGGTGACGACTGATGTCGTTGCTGGGGGCTCCCGCCGCAGACGGGGCGTTTCGAGCGTACCGCCTTCGCCCAGGAATTTCCTCGACTTCCTTGCTCGGGGCGCGGTTCAACGCCCGCGTCGACCACCCTCGTGGATCCGGTCGCTACGCGCCGGAGGAGCTCAGCCGACCTGCAGCTCGGGGTTGAAGACCCGGCTCGCCTTCATCCCCTTCACCGTCTCCGCCATGGCGTCGAACACCGACGACGCCTCACCGTCGGGGTCGGACACGGTGACGGGAAGCCCGACGTCGCCCCCCTCCCGCAGGCCGGGGACCAGCGGGACCCGTGCCAGCAAGGGCACGCCCAGGGACTCGGCAAGCTCTGTCCCCCCGCCCCGCCCGAAGATCTCGTACCGCTTCCCGTCGTCACCAGTGAACCAGGACATGTTCTCCACGACCCCGCGCAGGGGAAGGTTGACCTTGCGGGCCATGAACGCCGTCCGCTGGGCCACCCGTTGGGCGGCAGGCTGCGGCGTGGTCACCACGAAGACCTCGGACCTGGGCAGGTACTGGGCCATCGACAGGGCCACGTCACCGGTGCCGGGCGGCATGTCCACGAGCAGGTAGTCGAGGTCGCCCCAGTAGACGTCGACGAGGAACTGCTCGAGCGCCTTGTGCAACATGGGACCGCGCCACATCACCGGTTGGTCGTCACCCACGAAGAACCCGATGGAGATCACCTTCACCCCATGGGCAACGGGCGGGACGACCATGTCGTCGATGACCACCGGGTCGTGGTGGATACCCATCATCTTCGGGACGGAGAACCCGTAGACGTCGGCGTCCAGGATCCCCACCTCGTGGCCCTTTCGGGCCAGCGCCACCGCCAGGTTCACGGTGACGGAGGACTTGCCCACCCCGCCCTTGCCCGAGGAGATGCCGAGCACCCGGGTCCGCGACTCCGGTCGCATGAAGGGGTTGAGGCGGCCCTCCTCGTGACCCAGGCGCTGGCCCGGGGCACCGGCCTCGCTCGGAGCGCCCCTGCTCTCCTGCATCCGCCGGCGCACGGCGGCCCTCTCCTCGTCGGTCATCACAGTCATGCCCACGTCCACGTGGTCCACGCCGTGCAGAGGCATCAGGGCAGCGGTGACCCGTTCGGTGATCTCGGCTCGGAGCGGGCAACCCGCCACGGTGAGGGCGACCTGGACGGCCACGTGCCCACCGCCGATCTCCACCTTCTTCACCATGCCGAGGTCGACGATGCTCATGTGCAACTCGGGGTCGTCGACGGGGCGGAGAGCCTCGATCACCTGGTCCTTGGTGACGGGACCATGGCTGGCAGAGCTCGGCTTCGCGGGACCCTGGCTAACCGGCACGCCCGGTACAGTACTTGCGTGGATCGGCCTGCCCTCACCGATGCCGAGTTCTCCGCCGCAGTAGCCGCCGTCACCTCTGCCTTCGGTGACCCCACCCGCCGACACATCTTCCTGTTCGCTCGGGAGGCCGATCTCGGGGTGACAGCGGCCGAGATCGCCGAGCGCTTCGAGCTGCACCCAAACGTGGCCCGCCACCACCTCGACAAGCTCGCCGCCGGGGGCTACCTGGAGGTCTACGTGGAGCGCGGGGAGAGCGGCGGTGTCGGGCGCCCCTCCAAGCGGTACCGAGCCGGTGAGAAGGAGATGAGCCTGGCCTTTCCGGCTCGTCGCGACGACCTCCTCGTCACCCTGCTCGGCAGAGCCCTCGCCTTGGTGCCCGCAGACCGGGCCGAGGCCATGGCCGAGGAAGTTGGTGAGGAGTACGGCCGTAGCTTGGCCCATCAGATGTCGCCGGCGGACTCCCACCGCTCCTTCAGGACCGCCCTCCACGCCGTTGCCGACGCCCTCACCGCCCACGGCTTCGCCGCCCACGCCGAGGCCCGCGGCTCTTCGCTGGCCATCGTGGCCGAGCAGTGCCCCTTCGGAGAGGCAGCCGCGCAGCACCCGGTGATCTGCGCCGTCGACCGCGGGATCGTGAGGGGTATGCTCGCCGGCCTGTACGGGGAAACGGCACCTGCCACCGCAGCCTCGCGGGCTCAGGGCGATGACGCCTGCGTGACGGCCGTTTGACGCCTGGTCCCAAATTGCCACGGCTGTTCTTGGCGCTGGCCCTCGGGCTGGCGGCGTGCAGTGACGGCCCGGTGCAGAGGGAGACAGGTCCTCCGACGCCGGCCCAGAACAGCCCCGACACCACTCCGCCGACGTCGTCCCCTTCCCCAGCGGCGCCCTCGTCACCCGGTCGGGTGGTGGCCACCTTCATGAGCGCCGGAGCGCGACTCCAGGTCACCGAGGTGGCGCGTGAGCTGGACACCGTGTGGTCGCTGGCATGGGACCCCGCCGGGGCGCTCTGGTTCACCGAGCGACCCGGTCGCCTGACCAAGCTGGGGGGCCGCCCCACGGACATCGAGGGAGTGCAGGAACAGGGCGAGGGAGGGCTCCTCGGACTCGAGATCGACCGCCAAGGCCGCAAGTTCGTGATGTACACCGCCTCCTCCGAGAACCGTGTCGTACGCCTCGAGCCCGATGGGTCCCAGACCGTCCTGGTGAAGGGCATAGAGAAAGCCGGCATCCACAACGGCGGTCGTCTCCGCTTTGGCCCTGACGGCACGCTCTACGCCACCACCGGCGACGCCGCCCGCCCCGAGCTCTCGCCCGATCCCGGCTCGGTGAATGGCAAGGTGCTGCGCATAGACCCGGAGTCGGGGAAGAGCTCGGTGTTCAGCAGGGGGCACCGCAACGTGCAGGGCCTGTGCTTCGCTCCCGGCGGGCGCTTCCTCGCCACCGAGCACGGTCCCTCGGGCAACGACGAGGTAAACGCCCTGAGCCAGGGCTTCGACGGCGGCTGGCCCGGAACCAGCGGGAACGGGATCAAGAACTACCCGTCCAGCGTGGCCCATTCGGGCTGCGCGGTCTACGGGGGCGGTCTCATCCCGGCGTGGAGAGGATCGATGCTCTTCGGGACGCTCCGCGGCACGTCGCTGCGCCGGCTGACCTTCGACGCCCGGGGCTCGGTGACCGGTGAGGAGGTGCTGCTGGCCGGCGAGCTGGGACGGGTGCGCGACGTTGCCGTCGGGCCGGACGGTGCCGTCTACGTGGCCACCTCCAACAAGGACGGTCGGGGGAGACCGGACGACGGCGACGACCGCATAGTGCGCATCAGCCCCGCTCCCTAGCTTCTAGTTTGAA
>JADDQT010000143.1 GCA_016781225.1 Actinomycetota bacterium | reverse complement strand
GTGGCCGCCGTGACGACCGAGGTGGCGTACAGGCCAACCAAGATCTGCACGGCGAAGAGCAGCAGCACGAGGAAGACCGTGACGCCGGCCACGGTGGCGATGACTCCGGCGCCCCGCTCGTCCGGCCTGACGGGGTCCCGGTCAGCGGCCGATCTGGTTGATCTGGTCATTGACGTTGTCGTTGGCGTCCGAGAGCGTGCCTTTGAAGAGCTGCCACATGAGGACGCCGAGGAACGCCATGACCAAGACGGCGATGGCGGCCGAGATCACCCCCTCGCCGGCCTCGTCCCTGCTGACACGCTGCAGCAGCGTGGCGCGGACCACCTTCTGCCAGACGAACAACGCCAACATGTGGTCGCTCATCCTTCCCTCCTGTTCCTTGAGTTCCTTGCTTGGGCTTCCTTGCGTCTCATGTACTGCTCAGGACCCCGAGAACATCCGCAGCGCCTCGATGAATGGAATGCAGAGGAAGATCACCCCGGGGACCAGGGTGGCAACGGTCACCGGGATCCAGACTTTCTGCTCCCGACGCTCCATGGTCTCCACGAGCTGGCGCTGCACATCCTTGCGGATGGCGCGCGCCTCGCCGGAGACGAGGCGGCCCAGATCGCTGGCGCCCCGGTCGAGGGCGAGCACGGGCACCAGCCGGTCGAGGGCGTCGACACGTGCCACGGCCGCCCACTCCCGCAGTGCCTCCAACTCCGACAGCCCTTGGAGCATTCGTCGGGTCACCCGCTCCAGGTCTCGGGAGCACACCCCCTGCCCGCGGGCGGCGAGGCGGTTCAGGGCCGACCCCAGGGAGAAGCCGGCCGAAAGGAGCATGGCCAGCTGCTCGCTGAGCACGGGCAGCTCCAGGAACAGTCGTCGCTGCCAGCGGGCTGACGCCGAGGCCACCTTCTGCTCGAGGACCAGGAAGGCGAGGACGGGAGCTCCCAGCAGCGCCAGCACGACGAGCGGGCCGGGCAGGCGGAGCGAGAAGGACGCCAGGGCGGCCACGCCGATGCCGACGACGCTCCAGCCAACCTGGCGAACCCGGAAGGCGGTGACGTCGAGGGGCGAATGGATGCGCTCCAGGCGCACGGCCAGCTCCTCGCTCACGCCGAACAGCCGGGCCAATCGCTCGCCGACGGCGAACGACAGCGGTCCCACCACCTGCCGGAAGGACTCCACCGAGAACGGTCCGCTCTGCACCCTCCCCGGCGAGCTGCCCGAGGTGTAGGGACGCAGGCGGGCCACCAGAGGCGGGCGGGCGAACCATCGCAGCTGGGAGAGCAGGAGCGTGGCGCCCACCCAGAGGACCATCCCCGACAGCACGAACAGCCTCATCCGGCTCCTTCCTCGACGCCCCGGCGCTCAGCCATGGAAGACCCGCTCCTCCTCGGGAAGCCTCATGAGGCGGCCGGCCCATACCCAGCACCCACCAACGCACGCCAGGCCGGCAGCCACGGCCAGCTGGCCCATCGCCGTCTGGTAGGCCTGGCGGCCGGTGCCGATGGACAAGCCGGCCAAGGTCATGCCCAGGGGGACGACCAGCACGAACCACCGCGCGAAGCGCACGCCCGCCTGCTTGGCCCGGGCGTCCTTGCGGCCGTGGAGATCCTGGAGCCGGTCCTCGATCAGCGCCGCCAAGCGGCCGTCCAGGTTCGACCCGCCCACCTCGTGGGCGACGAGCAGCGTCTCCAGCGTGGCGTCGGCGCTGGCGTCGGCCAGGCGGTCCTTCAGAGTGGCGACGGTGCGGGCGAAGTCCGTCGACAGGCGCCACTCCCGCTCGGCGGCGCCGAATGCCGGGCGCAGCTCCTCGGGCCCTCGCCGGCCGACCTCGAACAGGGCCTGGGGGATGGAGCGCCCGAGAGAGCCGGTCTGGATGCGGATCTCCTCGATCATGCGGGGCCACGCCTCTCGGGCTTCGGCCCTGCGGCGCTGGCGACGTGAACGGTAGGAGGTGAAGGGCAGGGTGGAGGCGAAGGCGGCGGTGACGAGGGTGGGAAGGAACCCGCCGAAGAGGGCGTAGGCCAGCCCCGAGCCCAGCACCACCAGAGCCAGCGTGACGGCGACGAACTCCTTGGTCCGCACGTCCTCCAAGCCGGCCTGAGCCAGCCATTCCCCGGCTGGGCGCCGGGGCGCCTTCCGGCTGACCGCCGGGCCGAGGCCCAGTCCCTGCCAACCGAACACCACCGCGGTGTACAAGAGGAACACACCGTAGGCACCCGCCAGTGCGAGCAGTAGTCCCATCAACTCGAACTCATCGCCTCGGGCTCACAGCGCGGGCTCACAGTGCGGGCTCACAGTCTGGGAAGGGCCCATCCGGTTCCGGGAGCGTTGGCCGCGGATGCAGCGGCGGCTCTGTGGTCGCCGGCGAGCAGTTGGCGAACGTCGAAGCCGGATGCCTCCAGGGCGCGGGCGGCGCGCACGGGCAGGTTGGTGGACCACGTCAGTTGAGCGTCGCGGCGCTCACGCCGAAAGAGCTCGGTGACGGTGAAGGCGGTTGAGTCCGGCCCGCTCTGGAGATCCTCGACGGCCGTGACCTCAGTCACCTGTACTTGCTCACCGACGCGGGCGCAATGCACGACGACGTCGACGGACTCGCTCACCAACGAGCTGAGCGCCGACATGGGCAGCTCGTTGGAGGTCTCGGCCAGCTGGCAGATGAAGCGCAGACGGGTGAGGGCCTGGCGAGCCGAGCCGGCGTGGATGGTGGTGAAGCCCTTGACGCCCGAGGACAGCGTCAGCAACAGCGGCAGTGCTTCTCGATCTCGAACCTCGCCCACGATGGCGATGTCGGGCGCCATCCGCAGGAAGCCCGCCACCAGCCGGCGGAGGTCGACCTCCTTGCGGTCGCTGCGGGCGGGGCGAGTCTGCATGTGGGCGACGTTTGGCAGCGGGATGTCAGCTTCGAACACCTCCTCGGCGATGACGACCCGCAGACCGGGATCGAGCTCGGCGGCACAGCACGAGAGCAGCGTGGTCTTCCCCGAGCCCGGCGCTCCCGAGAAGACGATGGACAGGCGGGCGGCAACACACGCCTGTAGGAACCGGGCCACGGTGTGGTCGAGCATGCCCCGGCCCACCAGCTCGTCCAGGGAGCGGTAGGCGACGCCGGTGAACTTCCTGATGTTGACGAGGACGTGATTGTCGCGGCCGACGTCGCCATGGACGATGTGCAGGCGGGCTCCGGTGTCGAGCTGGGCGTCCTGCAAACCCTCGGCGGCGTCCAGCTTGCGGTGAGAGCCGGAGGCGTCGTCGAGGATCTTGGTGAGCGTGCGCAGCACGTGCTCGTCGTCGTGGAAGACCTCGTCGTGGTAACCCGAGCGGCCCAGATGGCGCTTCACGAATATGGCGTCGGGGCCGTTGATCATGATCTCCCAGACGTCGTCGTCGTCCAGCAGCGGGGCCAGTGGTCCGTAGCCGGCCAGGTTGCGCTCGGCGCGCTCGGCCACGCCGAGCGGATCAGCCAGGTCGAAGGCTCGACGGTTCCGCTTGTAGTCCTCGGACCAGCCGGTGACCTCCTCGTCGATCAGCCGGCGCAGCGCGGCTCGGCCTTGGGGCGAGGCCATGTCGAGGGAGATGTTCTTGGCCCGGGCCTGCACCGCCCGCTCCACCTCCACCAGTGGCGATACCCACGTCTCGGCCAGCTCCGCCACCTCGGCACGCTCCGTCGCCTTTGTCATCCGAGGGCCGGCTCCTCCTGCTCCTCGCCGCCCAGGAACCCGAGCGAGCCAGGCTGCACCCGAGGCGGCCCGCCCGCAGTGGGAGTCGGCATGCGCTCCGCCACGGCGGCGAACGCTCCGGCCAGAGGTTGGACGAGCGCGTCGGGCAGTCGCGAGCCGACACGGAGGGCCTCGTCCACACGACGCTCGGGAAGGAACACAGGTGAAGGCGTGGTCCTCGGCGCTCGGGGCGGCGATGTCGCCGAGGCCGTGAGCGCGGCCAAGGCGGCGGTGATCTCGGCCCGGGCCCGGGGATTCCTCGGCGCCCGGTTCACGACCGGCACCAAACGCTCGGGCACCACGCCGAAGCCTCGAAGGTCGTTCAGCACCCGCACCAGCGAGTGAAGCCCCTTCATGCCGGCCACGCCGACGGCGAACACCACCTCGGCGTGGCTCGCCGCGGTTCGGGCCATTACGTGGCGCTCTTCGACCTCGTGGGAGCCGCCGTCGTCCTCGCCTTCGAGATCGGCGTCGGCGTCGGCGACCACAACTCGGTAGGCGCCCCTGAGGGAGGCGAAGGCGGCCTCGAAGGCACGGGTGCGGATGCTCGACCAGGCTCGGGCCTGGCGCAGGCCGAGAAGGAGGTCGTAGCCCCGCTCGTCCACCTGAAAGGCCAGGGCTCGCACGTCCTCGGGCACGGGCCGGCGGGTGCGGTGAGCCTCGACCAGCTCCTGCACGCCGGGCACGACGTCGCGGGCGTCGTGGAGCATGGCCTGCTCGGCGTGCAGGGCCAGGTCGGCGAGCAGGACACTCCTGCCGTGACGGGGATCGGCCGCCAACCCCTGGGAAAGGGCGATGGCCGCGGTGGACGCTCCGGTGCCCCCCGGTCCGCAGACCAACGCCACCTGGCCCTGCCACGCGGGCGTGGTGACGGAGGCGGCGTCAGCGGGCAGAGAGTCGGCCCGGGAGATCATGGTGGCATGAGCACCGAGGGCGGCCAGAAGGGCCTTGGGGTCGAAGTACTCGGGGAGCAGCTCGGCCACGCCGAGCTGGCCCCAGTCGCCATGGCTGGTGTTGCCCAGGGCCCGGTGGTCGGCCACCGCCATCACCACGCAGCCGGCCCGGCGCGCCGAATCCACCAGATCGCGGTCCAGGCCGGGAAGGCGGGCATCGACGAGCGCGGCGGAGAACGGGCGGGCCGACGCCAGCCGCGCCCGCAGCTCCTCGACCGAGAGACACTTGACGAACTCGGCGGGGATCGTTCCCGAGTTGGCCCACTGGGAGACCACCTTGAACCAGCTCGACCGGGCCGAGGCCAGGCCCAGGAGGACGTAGCGCTCGCCAGCCATCAGCCCGTTGGGGACGACAGCGTGGGCGTGGAGGCCGGGCCCTGATAGGTGGTGACCTCGCTGCCGGCGGGTTGCGGAGGCTGGCCCGTCACCCGCACCAGAGTGACGTCGCCGGCGTTGGCGGCGTGGGCCACGGCGAGGGTGTCTGCCCGGGTGGGCACGGAGAGGGTGATGACCTCCTTGCCGCCATCGCTCAGCGTGCTCGTGGGCTTGGAGCGCCCCACCACGCGGGCCCCACGGGCCACCACCAGCGTCTGGCTCGAGCCGGCGGCGTCGTAGGTAGCGACGACGTCCACCAGCTCGCCGACCTTCAGGCGGCCGTCGAGGGCGCGCGCCGAGTCGATGGAGAAGGAGACCTGGGGGCCGATGGTGCCCTCCGTTTCGACTCGGGCCACGTCGCTGGACTGGATGAGCTCGCCCTTGGCCAACGGGCCGATCACCACCGTGCCCACCAGGCGCGACGGATCCCGAGTCGCCCGGCTCCGCAGCTCCGGGGGCAGGTCCATCGGCAGAGTGGCCAGGTCGGCGCTCTGGATGCGATGGCCGATGGGCAGATCCTGACGGCTGACGAGGTAGCCCTGGCGAGTGTCGGCGGTGGCGCCGGTGTAAGCGGCGAAGATGCCTACGGCGGCCAGGGCGACGAGGAACCCGCCCACGACAGCCCGCCCGCCGGGGAGC
>JADDQT010000397.1 GCA_016781225.1 Actinomycetota bacterium | reverse complement strand
CGGTGGAGGCCTACCACCGCAGGGTCCCCACCGCCGAGCTCAACGCCGCCGTACAGCAGGCCCAGGCAGCACAGCGGCCGCCTCACGGACGGGTTCTCTACGCCACCCAGGGCGCCACCGACCCGCCCACCTTCACCCTGTTCACCAGCTCCACCCTGCCTCCCACCTACCTCCGCTACCTCGAGCGCAAGATCCGGGAGCGCTTCGACCTGGGGCCCACGCCGGTCAAGCTCCGGGTCCGGCCCCGCGGCGATTGACGCGGAGAAGGTGAACGCCGGGTAGCGTCGCGTCGCCATGGTCGAGCGCCCATTCCTGCTGGTAGTGGCGCTGGGCTGCGTGGTCGCCGCCATGGTGTGGGCCCGTTCCGGCCAGCGCCTCCGCCGGGCCGAGCGTCGCATGGCCGCCGCCATGGGCAGCACCGACCCGAGCACGGAGGCCACCAGGCTCGCCTACCGCAGGGAGCTGCACACCGCCCTCCTCTACGCCATCCTGGCCATCGCCCTCGGGGCGGGCTCGGTGTCCGGAGAGGCGGTGTTCGACGCTCCGCTGTTCCTGCTGATCCTGCCCGTGGCCATCTCGATCCGCTACGGGAGCCGGTTCTTCGCCGAGGCGGGCCTCACCGAGGCGCGCTGGGTGCGGGAGCGGCGGGCTCAGGAGGTGCTCAACCAGCAGGGCGAGATGACGCCCATGCGGTGGTCGGCCCGACTCGCCCCCGACGAGCTGCCCCAAATCCAGGGCTTCGAGATCGCCCACGTGTACGAGCCTGGCGCTGGGGCCCTGGCGGGGGACTTCTACGACCTGTTCCCCACCAGCCCGAACCGCATAATCGCCGTCATCGGCGACGTGGCCGGTCACGGCCTCGAGCCCTCCATCACCGCCTTCCAGGTGAAGTACCTCCTGCGGGTGTTCCTCCGCCAGTACCGCGATCCGGGCCAGGCCGTGGAGGAGCTCAACGTGGTGCTCTCCGCTCACGGAAGGCCCGAGGACTTGGTATCCCTCTGCGCCGTGACCTTCGACCAGATGGCCGGCACCCTGCGCTTCACCTCCGCCGGCCACCCGCCGGCGTGGGTGTGGCACGACGGCGAGGTGCGCCCTCTGCGGGCCACGGGACCGCTGCTCACGCTGGACCCGAACGGGACGTACTTCAGCCGTGAGATCCCCCTCGACGTGGGCGACGTCATGATCATGTACACCGACGGGCTCACCGAGGCCCGCGCCGGCTACAACCTCTTCGGCGAGGAGCGCATCGGCCAGCACCTCCGCCGTGACCCCGGCCAGGACCTGAAAGTCATGTGCAAGGACCTGCTGGAGGCGGCCAGGGACTTCGCCGACGCCCCCCTCACCGACGACGTCGCCATCCTGGCCATCCGCAAGACCTGAAGTGGCCACCGAGGCCGAGGCGTGGTGCGAGGCGTGTGAGGCGTGGCGTGAGGAGGACCAGTGCCCGGCCTGCGGCCAGGTGCTGGTGGACGCAGAGCCGCCGCCGGTGCCCTGGCACTTCAAGTTCCTGGTCGTTGCCACCGTGCTGTACCTGGTGTGGCGCGCCGTGCAGCTCGTCGTGTGGTGGATTGGCTGAGGAAGCGCACCTGAGGACGGCTACGCTCGTGCGCTGACGGGCTGTGGCGCAGCTTGG
>JADDQT010000396.1 GCA_016781225.1 Actinomycetota bacterium | reverse complement strand
GTGATCGCTCCGGCCACCCTCACGTCACACACCGCCGTGGCGCCGAGTCCGAGGACATGGCGCACCACGGCGGCCGAGTCGACGGGCGGGTCGGTGTTGGGCATGGCCACGACGGCGGTGTAGCCACCGAGCGCCGCCGCCCGGGCACCCGTCTCCACCGTCTCCGCCTCTTCCCGGCCGGGCTCGCGGAGGTGGGCATGGAGGTCGACGAGGCCCGGGGCTACGGCACAGCCTTGGGCATCGAGGACCCTCACTGCGCTCGTGTCCTCGACGCCGGTTGTGATCGCAGTAACCAGACCGCCTTCTATGAAGACGTCGGCGCGGCGCACGCCGAGCTGGTCGACGACCGTTCCGCCGCGGATGACGACGTCGGCCTCAGGCAACCGGGTGGTCTCCGGACTGGCTGCCCGCCCCGCCGGCGAGGAGCAGGTAGAGCACCGCCATCCTGACGGCCACGCCGTTGGACACCTGCTGGGTGATCACCGACCGAGGCAGGTCGGCCACCTCGGTGGCCACCTCCACCCCCCGGTTGAGGGGCCCCGGGTGCATGACCAGGGCGTCTTCCTGAAGGAGGGCGGCGCGCCGGCGCGTGAGCCCGTACCCGCTGGTGTACTCGCGCAGCGTGGGGATCAGCGCCTCGGTCATGCGCTCGTTCTGGAGGCGCAGGAGGTAGACGACGTCAACCTTGGGCAGGACGGCGTCGAGGTCGTGGCTCAGGTCCACCGGCCAGCTCTCGGCGCTCGGCGGTAGGAGGGTGCGTGGCGCCACCAGGGTGACCTCGGCTCCGAGGGCGGTGAAGGCCAGCACGCCCGAGCGGGCCACTCGGCTGTGCTTGACGTCGCCCACCACGGCGATGCGCAGGCCCGCCAGGCTCTGGCGCCCCGTGCTCTTGTGGCATTGGCGGATCGTGTAGCAGTCGAGGAGGGCCTGGGTCGGGTGCTCGTGCCACCCGTCGCCGGCATTGATCACCGAGGCCTCGGTCCAGCCGGCTATCTGCCACGGCACGCCGGCGGCGGAGTGACGGACCACCACGGCGTCGATGCCCATGGCGTCGATGGTCTCCACCGTGTCCCGCAGCGACTCGCCCTTGGTGGTGGACGACGTGGTGACGGTGAAGTTCATGGTGTCCGCCGAGAGCCGCTTTGCCGCCGTCTCGAACGAGAGGCGAGTGCGCGTCGAGCACTCGTAGAACAGCGACACCACCGTGCGGCCCCGCAGCGCCGGCACCCGGGGGATTGCGCGGGCGCTCACCTCGACGAAGGAGTCCGTGACCCGAAGGACCTCCTCGATGCCGTCGGCGCCCAGGTCGGCGACGGACAACAGGTTGGTGCCGCTCATGTGGCTCCGCGCAGCTCGCCGATGGCCACGCCGTCCTCGGTCACGTCCACCAGCTCGTCGCGGCGAGTAGGCAGGTTCTTGCCCACGTAGTCGGGGCGGATGGGCAGCTCGCGGTGGCCCCGGTCCACCATCACCGCGAGCTGGACGGCCCTTGGCCGGCCGTAGTCGTTGAGGGCGTTCAGCGCGGCCCGCACCGTGCGGCCGGTGAAGAGGACATCGTCCACCAGCACGACGGTCAGCCCGCTCAGGTCGAAGGAGATGTCACTGGCCGCCTCGGGAACAAGGGGACGCAACCCGATGTCGTCCCGGTAGAGGGTGGCATCGAGGGT
>JADDQT010000395.1 GCA_016781225.1 Actinomycetota bacterium | reverse complement strand
CCGGGAGGCGGCCATGCAGAGCCGTCGAACGCTGCTGCCCGAGGTGGTCGGGGTGCTGTTCCTGGCCGACGTGGTGGCCGACGTGGCCGGCTTGGGTGACGGGTCGGGGGTCGGAAACGGGCCGGGCCCCGGGGCCTGCCTGGCCGAGCCAGGCGGTGATCCTCCGTCGCTGAGTCGGCCGGTGGTGCTGGTGGGACCTGAAGGAGGTTGGGCACCCGAGGAGCTGGCCTTGGGCCTTCCTGCTGTGGATCTTGGCCCGAGCGTGCTGCGTACCGAGTCGGCAGCGGTGGCCGCGGGGTTGCTGCTGTGCTCGCTCAGGGCCGGCCTGGTGGGAGAGGACCACTGACAAAGGACACACCGTCCAAACTCGACCACTCTATGTGGTCCCACCACGCCGGATGGTGGTAGGATAACCTTGTGCGACGAAGGGGGGGACCTGTGGCCGATGACGAAATGACGGGCAACTACGCGCAGAAGGTCGGTGAACGTCTGCGCGCCGTGCGAAAGCAGAAGAACCTCTCCCTCCAAGGCGTAGAGGCGGCGTCGGACCAGGAGTTCAAGGCCTCCGTGCTCGGCGCCTACGAGCGGGGGGAGCGGGCCATCTCCGTGCCCAGGCTCCAGCGCTTGGCCGACTTCTACAACGTGCCCGTCGACCAACTCCTCCCTCGCGACGTCACCGGGGCCCTCGCAGCCCGGGGAGCGGCGGCCAGCGAGGCCGGGTCACCGGAGGACCAGGCGTCGTTCGCCCCGGTCGCAGCGGCCGGCGGCCACCAGGAGCGGGTCGCCGTGGACTTGACCGCGCTCGAGACCAGCGAGGGCCCCGAGTCAGAGCTGCTGCGTCGCTACCTGGGCATGATTCAGGTCCAGCGCCAGGACTTCAACGGCCGCGTCATCACCATCCGCGATGAGGACCTACGAGCCCTGGCCCTTCTGTTCAGCACCAACGCCGAGGCCCTGCGCCATCGCCTCGACGACCTGGGACTGCGCCACCACGTCTGAGGTACTGCCTGTACGCCCTCACACGAGGCGGGCGGCGGCGAAGGCCAGGCCGGCCGCGGTGAGGGTGCTCCCGGACACGCTTCCCACCAAGGCGAGGATGAAGGTGCGCTGCATCGAGCTCATCTCGGATCGGAACGTGGCCAGCAGGCGGTTCTCCAAGGCATCGAGCTTGAGGTCGAGGGCATCGAGATCTCGCTTGGTGGCCACGTCGGCCCAACCGACTGGTGGCAAGTGCTCCATCAAGGTGGCGGCCGCCTCGCTTCCGAGGGCATCTTCGAGACGATTGTGGAGCTCGTGCCGGGATTGCTCACTGATGGTCATCGTTCACCCTCGGGCAGCGGGTTTCAAGCCGGCCGGGCCGGCGGGGCTGGGACCGTGAGAGGCTGGCCCGGAAAGAGAAGGTCGGGGTTGGCGGGATCGGAGAGCCGGGACCGGTTGGCGTCTACCAGCGATCGCCAGTAGTTCCCGACCTCGGCGTCGGTGGCGGCGCGGCCCCACGCATCGGCGAGCACCCGCTCGGCCACGGACCAGAAGTGGTCACCGGGCCGCACGGTCCAGGAGCCGGGACCCGGGCTCGTCGGCCCTGCTACGGCCGGTGGCGCCGACGCCTTCGGTGCTCCTGCGCCCGGTGTGCCTGCCGTAGTTGCTCCTGCCGCCGGTACGGCTGTT
>JADDQT010000142.1 GCA_016781225.1 Actinomycetota bacterium | reverse complement strand
CGTCCCGGCCGGCTGCAGGGGGAAGGTGGCCCAGAAGGTGCTGCCCTGGCCCGTGCGGCTGCTAACGCCCACCGTCCCGTCCTGGAGATCGGCCAGCCGGCGGGCTATCCAAAGGCCGAGCCCGGTACCGGGGGTCCCGTCGGCCACGCTCTGGGCCGTGCGGTAGAACTGCTCGAAGACTCGGCCCTGCTCGTCGGGAGGCACGCCCGGCCCCCGGTCGCTCACGTCGAAGCGTACGGAGCTGCCTTCCAACCGCACCGTTACGGACACCACCTCACCGGCCGGCGAGTGCTTGA
This sequence comes from Actinomycetota bacterium, assembly GCA_016781225.1. Classification (GTDB taxonomy): domain Bacteria; phylum Actinomycetota; class Acidimicrobiia; order Acidimicrobiales; genus YB1-3. The sequence continues at coordinate 5,417 of JADDQT010000142.1, read as the reverse complement.
CGGCGTTGTTCACGAGACTGTCGAGGAGCTCTCGTACCAGACGGCGATCACCCATGAAGGGCGCCGAGAACCCGTCCTCCACTGCCACCTCCACGTCCACGTCCGCACGCATGTCAGCGAATTCCTCACAGAGCTCGTCGACCAGCTCGTACACGTCGATGGGTCCCAGCTCCTGGACAGGCGTGCCGCCCGCCGGCGTCGGGTCCTCGAGCAGGGAACCCTCGGTGAGCGCCTCTATGCGTTCGAGAGCCCGCTCCACGGCCTCCAGTGGGCCCTGCTCCTCTTCGCCCAGCCCGACGCCCTGGGCCCGCACGGCGGCCAGAGACTCCTGGGCCACGGTCAGCGGAGTACGGATGTTGTGCATGGCCACGTCGATCAGGACGCGCCTCGTCTCCTCCACGTGCTCCTGGGCCTCTCGGGCCGTGACCAACGACAAGGTGATGGCGGCATGGGCGGCCAGCTCGCTCACGAGGGCCTCGTCGATGTCGTCGAAGGGCATCCGGTCAGGCGTGTTGGCCACGGCCAGCTCACCGACCACCCGCTCGCCGAGGAGGATGGGCACGCCCAGCAGGGCAGCGATCGGTGGGTGCTCCACGGGAATGCCTACTCCGGCGGAATGGCCACGGATGTCGTCGATACGGGCCACCGACGCGCTCTGGATGGGTACGGCGAGGAGGCCGACGGCGCGGGGCAGGCGTTCGGGGAAGAGGTCCCGAGGGGCGTTGTACACGAAGTTGGTTACCTCCTCCGTGCTGCCCTCTCGCAGCAGCAGCAGGGCGCTGAAGTCGGCCCTGGCCAGCTCCTTGGCGGCGTCGACGATGCGTACGAGGAGGACGTCCAGGGAGCTCTCGGCCAGGAGCTCTCGGGCGAGGACGTTGAGGCGCTGGAGGCCGGCCATGTGGCGCCACTCGGCGGTGATGTCACGGAGCACGACGAGGGTGAACAACTCCGCGTCCTCGCTGAGGGGACAGGCCCGCGCCTCGAGGATTCGCTCGCTCCCGCCGATGGTCTCGAGCTGGGCGACACCGGTGCCCGCCTCGACCAGCTCCCAGAACTGCTTGGTGGCGTTCCCGAAGGCGGGCTGCAGGTCGACGCCCCGGCTGGACGCCTCGACTGCGGTCATCCCCAGCATGGCCTCGGCCCCCGGGTTCCATGCCACGACCTGGCCGGCCTGTCCCGCCTGACAGACCACCACGGCCTCGGTGATCTTCCAGAACAGCTCCCCGATGGACCCCCGGACGATGCTGAAGCTATCGGGCGCGGCCACGCGCCCAAAGTGTACAGGTCACCGCCCTATAGGACTATGTGCGTTCGGGTGGAACATCGCTGACCGCTGGAAGGAAGTCGTGCTCCCGGTTCCGAAGAGTCGCCAGCGGATGGAAGCACTCTCTCGCCGAGTTGAGGCAGTGGTCGAACAACGCCGGAAGGGCCTTGAGGAAATGCGAGCGCTGTACGCGTCCCCGCTGATCCCAGCCGACCTCCCCCTCGGGTTCGCCGCCGCCGTTGCCAGTGGGGGCACTTCGCGGCACCAGCGACTAGGTACCGGCTGTCAGCCACGGCAGCCACCAGACCGGGCCAGCGAGCTCGGCGGCCCACTGAGGCATCTTTCCATTCCGAGCAACTCGCTGTGCCCCCGGTGGGAGTCGAACCCACACTGTCGAGATTTTTAAGATCCCGTCCTCTACCGGTTGGGATACGGGGGCCTCCCGCCTATGAACTTATTCGAGAGATGTTCTTTCCACGAAACGTCGGTGTTTGGCCGTGACAATTTGCACACAGTATCCTCAGGTTCTCTAAGCGGTTATCGTCGTGCCGCCCGTTCAGGTGGTCGAGCTCCAACGGTACGGGGAGTCCATTCCACTCACTGACGCCGCATTGTTCGCACCGAGACTGCTTCAATCCAGCTCTTATCAGCCTTGCCTTCAGTCTCCAGCTCTTGTAATGGGATCCCTCCACGAGGATCTCGTCTAGGGAGCGCTGGGGACGTCCACAATTGAGTGATAGTCCTCGGCTCCACCCTTGACCCTTCAAGTGATGAGTGTCGAGGCCAAGGGCGGCAATCCGTCGCTGGATGACTCGGTAGTTGCCGCCTTCCGGCTTGAGCCCCAAGGTCCGGAGTACCCCGGCCAACGTGACGTTTTCTTCCAGTGCCGCGGCCAGCGCTTTGTCCGTGTATGTCGCTCTTGCCACGCAGAGGAGTCTAGATGGGAGGTGTGACACCCCAACGACGGGTGCTGCCTTGTGGCCCCGAGTCACGCCGGCTGTGGCCACCGACCGGAGCTGATGAGTGGCTCAGGCGGCTGAGCGCGCTTGGCCGAGACAGGCTGCCCGCAAGGTGATGCGCCATCCCTCCGCCGCAGTGCCGTCGAGCCCGTTCGCCAGCAGCACACCGTCCACCATGTCCGCCGCCACGTCGGCCACGGACCGACCGCGACAGCGCACGGACACCAGCCATTGCCCAGTGGGGTATCGGCGTACCGAGCGGGTGACGCCCTCCATGCGGGGCGGGCTGCGGAAGCTGGGCCAGACCAGCCCGTGGCGGCGGGCCTCGTCGGCGAGGAGGCGTGACATCTCACCGAAGTCCACGGCCGAGCAGGTCTCCACGGCCGCCATCCTGCCAGCGGGCTGTGACATCGAGCTGCACGCATCCCGGCCCATCACGGAGTTGTCACACCTCCGGTCCTATGGTCGGCGCCGTGGAAGCCGCCGTCCTCACGCCCACCCAGGAGCGGGTGATGAGCGATCTCATGGGTAGCGGTCAGGCTCGGCCCAGCTTCGAGGCCGACCTGGCGTCACACCTGCGCGCCGACCTGGAGGAACGCCTCGCCCCGGTGGCCGAGCAGCTCGAAGACCGCCAGCTGGTGGTGCACAAGTCGGCCCTCGCCCGGGTGCACACCTGCGAGGGCCATCAGGTGGCTGAGGCGGAGGCCGGCTTCTCGTGGTCGGCGCCGGCGGCCGTCGGCGTGGTGGCCCACAAGGCCATCGAGCTGTCGGTCTGCCTGGCGCGCACCGAAGGTCTGGCCGCCCTGGTCGACCTGGCCATCGAGCGCTTGGCGGCAGACCTGGACCGCGGCCCGGGGGCTTGGCTGGCAGCGGCGTCCGAGCTGGACCGTGCCGAGGTCCGGGGAGGCGCCATCGACCGCGCCCTCAAGTTCGAGGACGAGTTCCCCCCCATCAAGCGGGCATGGCGGCCCCGCCTCGAGTCAACCCTGCTCACCTCGCTCTGCAACGATCGCATCGTCGTCCGAGGCAAGGTCGACCTCGCCCTCGGCCAGGCCCGCGGCACCACCTCCGGAGTGCTGATCGTCGACTTCAAGACGGGCAAGCCCCGGCGGGACCACACCGACGACCTTCGCTTCTACGCCCTGCTGGAGACGCTCCGGGCCGGCGTGCCTCCGTTCCGGGTAGCGAGCTGGTACCTCGACTCCGGCCAGTGCCACCAGGAGGACGTCGACGTCCAACTGCTGCAAGCCGCCGCTCGTCGCCTGGCGGACGGTGCCCGCAAGCTTCACGAGCTGGAGGTGGCCCGCCGTCCACCCACCTTGTCGGCCGGCCCCATGTGTCAGTACTGCTCGGCGCGCCAAACATGCCCGGAGGCCGCCGGCCGGTCCCTGTGATGATATAGAAAGACCCGCCACCAAGTCCCTACTCGAGCCACTCCCGCACGTAGTCGTCCCGGCGTTCGGCCCACTCCTCGGCGGTTATGGCGTAGCGGACGTGGTCCTCCCAGCGGCCGTTTATCTCGAGGTAGCGAACGGCGATGCCCTCGTCCCGGAGGCGCAGCTTCTCGGCCACCCGGCGGCTGGAGGCGTTGCGGGGCACCACGGCCACCTGGAGCCGGTGAAGCGCGGCGTCCTCGAAGCCGAAGCGGAAGGTGGCCACCACCGCCTCGGGCGTGTAACCGTGACCGGCAAGCGCCCGGTCGATCCAGTAGCCCACGTACGCGTTCTGGAACGCTCCCCTCTGGACGTTGTTGAGGTTGACCTCACCGGCGAATCGACCGTTCACGAACACCCCGAAGCCATAGCCGGTGCCCATCTGACGTTCCCGGTCGCGCGCCCCACAGCGGGCGGCGAAGGCTCTGGCGTCCTCCACCATGTTGGGCTGGCTGGCGGCGGGCCGGGGTTCCCACTTGGTGAGCCATTCGCCGCCCCGCCGGCGCACCTCCCGCCATTGCTCGAAGTCACTGGTGCCGAGGGGGCGCAGGAGTACCCGTCGGCCAACCAGCTCGGTGGGCAGTGACCGGAGCACCACCGCACACTAACGACCGAGCCGAAGGAGGCGACAGACGCCCGCTGTCCGCCTGGCCGCCTATGCCGAAGGGCCGAGCTGGCTCAGCACCAGACCGTCGAGGATGTCGGCTTCGGACACCAGGCACTCGTCGAAGCCGAAGTGTCGCATGACCGTGACCAGGATGGCCGCGCCTCCCACGATCACGTGGGCTCGGGCCTCTTCCAGCCCGGGGTTGTGGATCCGGTCTGTAAGGGACTCGGTGGCCAAGGTTCGGAAAACGTCCTCGGCGGCAGCGCGGGTGAGCACGAAGTGGTGGATGCGCTCCGGGTCGTATTCGGCCAGCCCGAGCTCGACGGCGGCCACCGTCGTCACCGTCCCCGCCAACCCGACCAGCCGCCTGGCCTCCTTGGCCGCCGGCGCCTCCCTCTCCACGTCGTCCAGATGGGCGTGCACCACCGAGATGGCCTGCGACAGCTCCTCGGGTTCGGGAGGGTCGGCCCGGAGGAACCTCTCAGTGACCCGGACACATCCCATGTCCACCGACGTGACCTCGTCCGGTTCGGTGGCGCCCACCACGAACTCCGTGGACCCGCCGCCGATGTCCACCACGAGAAAGGGCCCGTCGGCCGGTTCCAGCCCGGCCGTGGCGCCCAGGAAGGAGAGTCGACCCTCCTCGTGGCCTCCGAGGAGCTCGGGGCGTGCGCCGATGACGGCCTCGGCGGCGTCGAAGAACTCCTCGCGGTTGGCTGCGTCGCGCGCCGCCGAGGTGGCGGTCACCCTCACCCTCTCCACGCCGTGGCCGTCCATCACCTCCCGGTACTCGCGAAGTACCTGCACCGTGCGCTCGACGGCGGCCGGGTCGAGCATGCCGGTGGCGTCCACCCCCTCGCCCATCCGGGTGATGCGCATCAGCCGCTCGATGCCGGGCGGACGGCCGTGGTCGCTCACCAGCAGGCGGGTGGAGTTCGTCCCGCAGTCGACGGCCGCCAGCTTCAAGATCCAGCCGCCAGCTGGTCGTGCACCCACCTGCCCACCGGATCGTCGCCGCCGGCGAGGAACCAGGCGTAGTGGGCGTGCAGGCACTTGACGCCGCGTCGGGTGCCGCCCACACCGCCGGCCGGGCTGGGCCCGGCATGGCCGGCGGGCAGCTCGGCGTCTCGCTCCTCGGCGTAGCGGGCATGCGC
>JADDQT010000141.1:5469-5637 GCA_016781225.1 Actinomycetota bacterium | reverse complement strand
CGCACCCCCTCAGACCGAGCGGCAGCCGAGCAGGCCACCACTCGGTTGGCGAAGACCACGGCCACCGCATCCGGCCCTTCTGGTCCCCGAAACGACATCGATTCGGTGTCGTTTCGGGGACCAGAAGCAGTGAGGTTGGCGGCCGTGACCGGCCAGTCGGGGCACCAC
>JADDQT010000141.1:0-5419 GCA_016781225.1 Actinomycetota bacterium | reverse complement strand
GCCTGGCGGGGGCGGTCCGCCGCCCCCCGCCCCCGAGCCGCCACCTCCAACCGCCTGGACCGCAGGTAGCCATGGCCGGCTCCGAGGCCATGCCACTCGCTCCTAGTCACTCCCAGGCACACGTCCGCCCCCTCCCAGGAGCACACCGGTACCAGGACCGCCCCCCGCTCCCGGGCCCGGGCCGCCAGACGGCGGACGTGGGAGCCTCGCACCGACCCCGGCGGGCGGACCACCACCACGTCCAAGGCGTCGAGCAGGGCGGCCACCACGGAGGGCCAGCTCTCCCCCGGGTCCCCCACCAACGCCAGGCGATCGAGGGTCACCCCCAGCTCGGCCACGGCCATCAGGCCCAGCGACGGCAGCCCCACCGCCGCGCACCACGATCCCGACGCCGAGGCAGCCGCGGCCAGGGCCAGTGCCAGGGAGGTGGACCCGACCACCGACACCGTGGAGCCCCGCCGCAGGACGCCGCCGGGCAGCAGGCCTTGCAGGGCAGGCAGGACGGGCAGGACCTGCTCGCCGGCCAGTGAGACCGGACCGACGGCCTCCCTCGAGGACGGAGCGGAGAGCATGGAGCCCGCCAGTATCGAACGTGTGTTCGCAGCCGTCAACCGGGGTAGGAAAAGACCATGACCGACCAACCGAACGACATCCAGTCAAGCAACACCCAGCCCAGCAACACCGAGCCCAGCAACACCCAGAAGGACCCCGACCAGTGGGTCACGGGCGAGGAGCCCATGACCGGCGCCCAGCAGTCCTACCTCACCCTCCTGGCCCAGGAGGCGGGCGAAGAGGTGCCCGAGAGCCTCACCAAGGCCGACGCCTCGAAGAAGATCGACGAGCTCCAGGAGCGAACCGGCCGCGGCAAGGACCAGCAGTAGCTCTCCACGCCTCGAAGGCTGCAGGAGTACACCCGGGCGACGACGGGTAGATCGGCTCCATGACCGATCCCCGTCTGGAGAACCATGCCGTGGGCGTCGAACTGCAGATCGTGGAGCTGGTGGAGCAGCGAGAACGGGCCGCCGTTCAGGAGCGCCACGATGACGTGGCACGCATACAACGGGAGATCGACGCTCTCCAGCAGGAGATGACCCTCACCGCCGAGGCGATCGCCGGTGCCGACGTCGACGCCGAGATCGACGCCGAGCTTGATGCCAAGCTCCCCGAGCCCTCCGACGAGGACGAGATCGACGGAGGACTGAGCCCCATCCCCTGACAGCCCTCAGGGCAGGCTCGGCTGGACACCCTCCCGGTAATGGATGAACAGCTCCTCGATCAGCTCCTTCAGGCCCTCCGTCGTCGCGTCCCCGGTGAGCTCCACGGTGATCATGTTGGAGTAGACGTGCACGGCCGCCACTCCCCCGTGCTCGAAGACACGCCGAGCCAGGACATCGGGGGGCCGATCGCCCTTGGCGTCCGCCACCGAGCGGTAGCGCTCGTGGCCCATCCCGGTGAGGCTGCGGTTGATCTCGAAGCGCACCACGCCCGGCTTGGACGACGGCTTCTCCACGACGACGACGGGCTGGCCCATGGCGTGCTCGACGCTAGTGCGTCACTACGCTGAGGCCACATGACCGTTCCGGTCGCGCCCCCGCCGCACCCGCCCGTTCCGTGGCGCACCATCATGGCCACCATCGGGGCGGTGCTGGGCACCGCGGTCGCCATCCTGGTCGTGCAGCACATCAGCCGGGTCCTGGTGTGGATCGTCATCGCCGCCTTCTTCGCCATCGTGCTCAGCCCCCCGGTCAACTATCTCCAGCACCGGCTCCGGTTCCCCCGGGCCCTGGCCACAGTGGTGGTCTTCCTCCTGGGGCTGGCCATGGTGGCGGCCATGCTCTACGCCTTCATCCGTCCCATCGTCGACCAGACGCAGCGCTTCGTGGACAACTTCCCCCGCTACGTGGAGGACGCCAAGGCCGGTAGAGGACCGCTCGGTGGGGTGGTCAGGAGGTACGACCTCGACCAGCGCCTCGAGGAGCGGCAGGCCACCATCAAGGACAACCTCAACCGGCTGGGCACCCAGAGCGTCAACATCCTGGCCCGGGTGGGCAACGCCGTTGCCTCCACCCTCACCATCATCGTGCTCACCATCTTGATGCTGCTCTCGGGGCCGAGGATGCTCCAGGGAGGCATCAACATCCTGTCGCCACCAAGGCGGGAGCACGTCCGCCACGTGGCCGCCGACTGTGCCAAGGCCGTCACCGGCTACGTGGCCGGAAACCTGCTCATCAGCATCATCGCCGGCACGGTTGCCTTCCTGGCCCTGTGGGTCATCGGCGTGCCCTTCCGCACCGTGCTGGCCCTTTGGGTGGCCTTCGCCGACCTCATCCCGCTGGTCGGCGCCACCCTGGGCGCCATCCCGGCCGTCATCGTGGCCTTCCTGAACTCGACCACCATGGGCATCTGGACCGTCCTCTTCTTCGTGGCCTACCAGCAGTTCGAGAACCACATCCTGCAGGTCACGATCATGTCGAGGACCGTCGCCCTCAACCCCTTGGTGGTCCTGGTGAGCGTGCTGATCGGCGTGGAGCTGTCCGGCATCCTGGGCGCGCTCCTGGCCATACCACTGGCCGGAGTGGTCCACGTCATCGGCCGGGACGTGCTCGACACCCACCGCGGTCGGGTCAAGGACGAGCCCACCATCGGCTCCGACGAGGTACCGGTGAGCGAGCATGCCGACCGGGACGGCGAGGAGAGCAAGGACGGCAAGGACGGCAAGGACGCTGCTCAGCCGACGAGCGGCGGCCCCGACGGCAGGCCCCGGCAGCGACAGTTCCGTTGGCGCCGCAAGGCACCGGCGGCTGAAGTCCCCTCCTCGAGCGCCTGAGGCGGCTCAGCGCCGCCGGGTGCCTCGGCCTCGCTTCACAACGGTGCCGAACAAGAGCACTCAGCCGGTGGTCTCAGCCTGCTCCCACATCCCGTAGGCACGCTCCGGATTGAGACGGACGACCAGGCGGCGGTCCTCCACCATCGCCCGCCGGTACTCGTCCCAGTCAGGGTGTTCGCCCTCCAAAGCGCGGTACAGCTCCACCAGCTCGTCCACCACGGCATCTTCGAGCTCAGCGGCCACGTCGCTGAGCTCGGCTTCACCGTCGAGCACCAAGTAGGCCCAGCCGTCCTCCCGACCGACGTACAGCGACGCCCGGGGGTCCCGACGAAGGTTTGCCGTCTTGGCGCGGCCGTTCGTGACCGAGATGCGTACCACCCCGTCGGTGACGGCGCACATCACGTTGGACAGCTGTGGGCGGCCATCCTGCCTCAGGGTCACCAGCACGCCGAGCTTCTGCCCGCTGGCCAACTCAAGGGCGCGGCCCAGGTCCACGCAGTCACCAACACCGTGGTTCCCGCCAACCTTCCGCCGGCCCGGCTGCGCCGACCGGATGTGACCTGCGACCATGGCGGGTGCTCTCTCATGAGGACGTCGGGCAATCGGGCTCGGCCTCCCCGGATCGTACGAGCAGCTCTCCTATGGCAGTCGGCCTTCGTGGCGCACCAAAGCGCGGATGTTCACTTGATCAGAGACGACCCGGAGGCGCTCGTCGTGTGGGTCGAGTCGATCGAGCAAGGACGAGCCGTGGCGTCGGAGCCGGACGACCAGGAAGCCACCGAGCTCATCACCGAGTCGTGGCGGATCCGGGCGCCGAGGTCACTGGTCAGGGAATGGGACGCCACTCGGCGATGACCCGAATGGACACGGAGCAGGAAATTTGCTCCTACCCCATGTGCCGCAAGCACGGCCGCACCGTGTCTAGGCCGGCTGGGCCGCCACGTCGAAGGCACGCCACATCTCGGCGTAGCGACCTCCCGCAGCCAGCAGCTCAGGGTGGCGGCCATCCTCGACGATGCGCCCGCCGTCCACCACCACGATGCGGTCGGCACTCATGGCCGTCTGCAGCCGGTGGGCGATGAGCAACGTGGTGCGCCCCTCGGCCACCACGCCCATGGCCTGCACCACCCGGGCCTCTGTGGACAGGTCGAGGTTGGCCGTCGCCTCGTCCAGCAGCAGGATGGCGGGGTCCACCAGGCGGGCCTGGGTGAGGGCGATGAGCTGGCGCTGACCGGCTGACAGGGAGCGGCCCCGCTCGCTGACGTGGTGAAGGTACCCACCGGCGAGGTCGGCCACGAACTCGTGCGCGCCCACGGCTCGGGCGGCGGCCTCAACCTGGACGTCGGTGGCGTCGGGGCGCCCGTAGGCGATGTTGTCGCGGATGGTGCCCGTGAAGAGGAAGGCCTCCTGCGGCACGTAGCCGAGCTGGCGGCGGTAGGCGTCGAGCTCCATGCGCCGGAGGTCCACGCCGTCCACCGCCACCGTTCCCTCCGTCGGGTCGTAGAAGCGGGCCACGAGCTTGACCATGGTGGACTTGCCCGCGCCCGTCTCCCCCACCAGCGCCACTGTCTGGCCCGGCTCCACGATCAGGTCCACGCCGACCAGGGCTTCCTCCGACGCGTCGGGGTAGGCAAAGTGCACGCCGTCGAAGCTGACCGCGCCGGAGAGCCGTCGCGGCTTCACCGGCTCGGCCGGGGCCGGCGTGCTGGAGGGCGTGGCCAGCAGCTCCCCGATCTTCGCCGTGGACGCTCGAGCCTGCTGGTAGCTGTCGAAGACCTGCGAGAGCTGCTGGATGGGTGGGAACAGCTGGTTGAGGTAGAGGAGGAAGGCGATGAGCTCACCGGCGGTGAGGCCCCCGCCCCCTACCAGTCCCGAGCCCACGCCGAGCACGACCGCCGTGGCCACCTGTGACAGGAACTCCACGAACGGGAAGTAGGTGGCCACCAATCGCTGGGCGCCGAGGCGAGCCTCGAGATGGTCGTACGAGAGCCGCCGGAAGTGGTCCAGGTTCTCGCCCTCCCTGGCGTACGCCTGCGTAACCCGTACTCCCGAGATGCCCTCCTGCAGGTTGGCGTTGACGGTGGCGATCCGCTCCCGAGCCTTGTCGTACGCCCTTGCCGATCGCCGCCGGAACCACACGGTGGCCACCACCAGCGGGATGACCACCGACATGGTGGCGAGCGACAGGGGGACGTTCATGACCACCAGCACCACGGCCACGCCGGCGAAAGTGAGCACGTTGACCACGGCGTTGATGAGGCCCTGCTGGAAGAGGTTGGAGAGGGCCTCCACATCGGTGGTCATGCGGGTCATGATCCGCCCTGCCATCTCGCGGTCGTAGTAGTCCAGACCGAGACGCTGAAGGTGGGCGAAGATGCGCACCCGCAGGGCGAAAAGCAGGCGTTCCGCCGTCCTGCCGGTGTACCGCTGCTGGACCCAGAGGTTGAGTCCCTGGAACAGCGTGACGGCGAGGAAGACCAGGGACGTTGCCCACAGGGCGCGCTCGGACCCGGCCACCACGCCCTGGTCCACGCCCCTCCGCACCAGGGACGGCCCGGCCAGCGAGGTGAGGGCGTCGATCACCACCAGCAG
>JADDQT010000018.1 GCA_016781225.1 Actinomycetota bacterium | reverse complement strand
CTTCCGGCTGTCCGCCCAGGCTCTGGTCCAGGTGAACGTGCAGGGCCCCGGCGGAGAGCAGGCAGCGCCCAGCCCACCGCAGCTGATCGAGGCCGGCGAGTCCACCGTCAGCCTGCCCAAGCTGACCAAGCCCGGTCCCCACGTGGTCTCACTCACCGCTTACTCGGGGCTCCATCGGGTGGCCAGCACCCCAGTGGACGCCGCCGCGCTCCCGCCGCCCGGCGAGAGCGCTGAGGCATCGCAGCTGGCGGCCAGCCGGTCAGCGGGTCAGGAGTCACCACCGGTCGTGCCAGCCGCCATCGCCTTCATGCTCTTGCTGGGCGTCACCGCCAGCCTGGTGGTCGACCGCCTGGCGCCTGCCCACTCCCAGATCGGCCAGGGCGACAAGGACTGACCGGAGTCAGGAGGAGAGAAGAGCCACGGAGTCGGCCGGCAGCAACACGCCTCCCTCCTCCACGCTGACGTCGGCGTCCGACGCGGCCAGGAGTCGTCCCCATGCCGGCAGGCGAACGCCGCCCGCACCGAGGTTGCAGGCGATCGTCACCCCGCCCCGGAGCACGACCAGCCAACGGCCATCCTCGTCGCAAGTGCTCCGCACCCGGTCGAGCCTGCCGTCGGCCAGATCGGGGACCTCACGGCGGAGCCGGATCAGGCGCCGGTACCAGTCGAGCAACTGGCGGTGGGGCTCTCGCTCCAGCTCCGACCAGTCGAGCTTGGAGCGCTCGAAGGTGGCCCGGTCCTGCGGGTCGGGGACGTCCTCGGGATCCCAACCGAAGGCGGCGAACTCCTGCCGCCGCCCGGCGCTGACGGCACGGCCCAGGTCGGGGTCCTCGTGGTCGGTGAAGTACTGGAAGGGTGTCGTGGCCCCCCACTCCTCACCCTGGAACAGCATGGGTACGAACGGCGACGCCAGGACCAGGGCCGCGGCAACCTCGAGCCGGGCCGTGCTCACCAACGCTGCCGTGCGCTCCCCCGCAGCCCGGTTCCCCACCTGGTCGTGGTTCTGGGAGTAACCGAGGAAGCGATGACCGGAGAGGCCGGCATCGAGACGGCCGTGGCGGCGCCGGCGATAGGGCGAGTACTCGCCGGCGTGGACGAAAGCCCGCTCGAGGGCGGTGGCCAGCGAGGCAATGGTCCCGAAGTCCTGGTAGTAACCCGTGGTCTCGCCGGTGAGGACCGAGTGGATGGCGTGGTGGAAGTCGTCGCTCCACTGGGCGTCGATCCCGTAGCCGCCCACCTCCCGGCGGCGCACCACCCGAGGGTCGTTGAGGTCGCTCTCGGCGACGAGGAACAGGTGGCGTCCCAGCCGAGCGGCCAGCTCCTCCACCTGTACCGAGAGCTCCTCGAGCAGATGGGTGGCCGAGGCGTCGAGGATGGCGTGGACGGCATCGAGGCGAAGCCCGTCGCAGTGGTAGTCCTCGAGCCACATGACGGCGTTGTCCACGAAGAAGCGGCGCACCTCGTCGCTGCCCGGTCCGTCGAGATTGACGGCCTGGCCCCACGGGGTTGCATAGCGGTCGGTGAAGTAGGGGCCGTAGCGGGCCAGGTAGTTCCCTGCCGGTCCCAGGTGGTTGTAGACGACGTCCATCACCACGCCGAGGCCCCGGCCGTGGCAGGCGTCCACCAGCCGCTTCATGCCGTCCGGGCCGCCGTAGGCATTATGGGGGGCGTAGAGGTCCACGCCGTCGTAGCCCCAGCCGCGCGAGCCGGAGAACTCGTTGACGGGCAGCAGCTCCACCACGTCGACCCCCAGGTCCACCAGATGGTCGAGCCTGGTGATGGCGGCGTCGAAGGTTCCCTCGGGGGTGAAGGTGCCCACGTGCACCTCGTAGATCACGGCCGAGGGCAGGTGGACCCCGCGCCATGCCTGGTCGGTCCACCCGAAGGCGGCGTGGTCGACCACCCGCGACGGGCCGTGCACCCCGGCCGGCTGGTGGGCGGACCGGGGATCGGGAAGGGCATCGCCCCCATCCAGCACGAACCGGTAGTCGCTGCCCGCACCGGCGCCGTCCACGTCGACCTCGTGCCAGCCCATGTCGCCCGTCTGGACCATGGGCACCCGCGCCCCGTCCACCTCAACGTCGACATGGGCCGCCATGGGTGCCCAGACCCTGAAGGTGCTCATCCTTCCTCCGGGCCCGAGAGGAGGGCAACGGGGAAGCGGCCGAGCAGGTCCGACAGAGTCACCTGCCCTTCAGGCCAGAGCTCATCGGTGAGCTCGTTTCGCCACCGGCCGGGCGGCAGCCCCACTGCAGTGGAGCCCCAGCCGTCGGCGATGCCCATAACCAGTCGGGGCACGACGGTCACCGACCCTCCCCCCCGGGTGAAGGCCACCACCCGGTCGTCGAGCGAGCCGACCACGGGCAGCCGTTCGTAGTCGCCCTTGGGCCCGAACAGGTCGGGACGGCGGCGGCGGAGGTGCAGGGCCCGAGTGGTCACCAGGAGCTTGGGAACCCCGTCGTCACTGCGCGAGAGGACCTCCTCGGGCCCCATGCCCGCCAGCTCGGCGAGGAAGCGCCGGCGCCGCTCGTAGTCCACCGGCCGGCGGTTGTCAGGATCGACCAGGCTGAGGTCCCATAGCTCGCTGCCCTGGTAGGTGTCGGGAATCCCCGGTGCGGTGAGCTTGACCAGGGCCTGGGCCAGCGCCGTTACCCGCCCGGGCTCCACGAGGGGATGCACGAAGGTGGCCAGGTCGGCGACGAACGCCTCGTCGCCGAGTACAGCGGTGACGAAGTGGCGGAGGGACTCGTCGTACTCGGGGTCGGGGTCGGTCCAGGAGGTGTGGGCCTTGGCCTCCCGGGTGGCCTTCTCCATGTAGGTGAGCGCCCTCTCCGGGTCCAACGGCCACGCACCCACCAGCGTCTGGTAGAGGAGGTACTCGGCGTTCTTGTCGGGCCATGCCCCGCCCTGGCGGTGAGGTTCGTTGACGGCCATCCACCGCTGCACCGCCTCGGCCCATCGGTCCGGTACCTCGGACAGGAGGCTGATGCGAGCCCGCACGTCCTCGCTTCGCTTGGTGTCGTGGGTGGAGGTGCTTAGCAGTCCCTGGGACCGGTCGCGCTGGGCCTCGGTGCAGGCTTGGTGGAACTCCTCCAGCGACGTCCCGAACGACCCGGGGTCACCACCCACCTCGTTCAGCGACACCAGGCGGAGGTAAGTGTAGAAGGCGGTGTCCTCCACTCCCTTGGCCATGACCGGTGCCGACACCTGTTGGAAGCGGCCGGTCAGCTCCTGCTCCACGGCCTCCTCCGACGCGTGCGTTGCAGGGGTGTCGACACGAAGGAGCAGGAGGTCCCGGAGGAAGGCGAACAGCTCGGGGTCGAGCTCGGGCCGGCGCTCCATGGCTGCGGACACCGCCTGCTCGACGCATGCCACGTCCTCCTCGCTGACCGTGCCGTCGGTGGGGCGGACGTAGGTCCGGTAGACCGGGAAGCATGCGAGGACCTCCCGCAGCACCTCGTGCAGCTGGTGGCGCGTGTAGTCGCGGTAACGCCGGTGGCGCTCGCAAACCTGGACGAAGAGGGCGGTGAGCCGGCTGACGTCGGCGGCCAGCGACTCCCGCATGACCTGGTGCTTGCTGCGGTGGGCGGCATCCTCGAAGTCCTCGCAGGTGCCGACCACGTCGGCGTACAGCCGGCTGAGCGCCTCCTCCCCCGCCGGGTCCACGAAGAGGCCGCCCAGCCGGTTGAGGAAGTCGTACCCGGTGGTTCCGGCCACCGGCCAGGTTCCGCGAAGCTGCTCGCGCCGCTCCAGGATCTTCTCCACCACCACCCACGCTCCGTCCGTCGCCTCCCCCAGGCGGCTCAGGTAGCCCTCCGGGTCCCGGAGGCCGTCGGGGTGGTCCACGCGGAGGCCGTCGACCACGCCCTCCTGCAGCCAGCCCAGGACCCGCGCGTGGGTGTCCGCGAAGACGTGCGGGTCCTCGACCCGCAGCCCTACCAGTGACGCGATGTCGAAGAAGCGCCGGTAGCCGAGCTCCCGGGCGCCGGTGCGCCAGAAGGCCAGGCGGTAGTTCTGGCGCTCGAGCAGCGCGTCCAGCTCGTCGACGTCGGAGTTCACCGCGGCGACGGCGGCATCCACGGCGCTGGCGATCTCCGGATCCAAGTCGCACAGCTCGTGCAGCCGCGCCCGCAGGACCTCCTTGTCCCTGTGACGTTCGCGCACGCTCTCGAGATCGGTGGCGGTGGATGGCGGGAGACGTCCGAAGGCAGTGGCCATGGACTCGAGCTCGTCGCTGTCGCAGCGCGACGCGGCGTCGGCCAGCAGGCCGTCCACAGAACGAGGAGCGACGGGCACGGCATGGTCGTAGTAGGTGACCGTGAACCTCCCGCCGTGGCGGTGCAGCCGCAGGTCACCCGCCTCCAGGACCCGGCCGTAATGATCGCCCAGGATCGGGAGCAGCACCATGTTGCGCAGCTTGGACTCGGGTGGGTCCCAGTCCACGTCGAAGTACGAGGCGTACACGCTGGAGGGGCCGTTCTCCAGGACGTCCCACCACCAGCGGTTCTCGGCACCGGTGATGGCCATGTGGTTGGGGACGATGTCCAGCACCTGGCCCAGGCCGGCGGCCTGAAGGGCGTCGCACATCCGGTGGTGTCCCTCCTCTCCGCCCAGCTCGGCGTTGACTCGGTAGTGGTCCACCACGTCGTAACCATGGGTGCTGCCCGCTGCGGCTTGTAGGTACGGCGAGGCGTACAGGTGGCTTACGCCGAGGTCGCGGAGGTAGGGGACCACGGCGACGGCATCGTCGAAGTCGAAGCTCGGCGCAAGTTGCACGCGGTAGGTGGAGAGCGGCGGGGTGCTACCCAACGCGGCGCATCAGCACGACGCTGCGGCCCTCGGCCGTCACCTGGTCGCCTGCTTTGGCCGACTCCCCCTCGGACAGGGCGTCGGCGGTGTCGATCATCCTGATCCACCGCTCACCGAAGCGCTGATCGGGAAGGGAGAAGGCCATCGGCTCGTGGTGGGCGTTGAACAGGACGAGGAAGGACTCGTCGACCACCTGCTCCCCTCGGGGGCCGGGTGCCTGGATGGCCTCGCCGTTCAAGAAGACTCCGATGGACGTGACCGTGCCCGTCTGCCAGTCCTCGTCGCTCATCTCGGTGCCGTCCGGCCGGAGCCAGGCGATGTCGCTCACGCCCGCTCCGTGCAGTGGCCGGCCGTGGAAGAAGCGGCGGCGGCGGAACACCGGATGGTTCCGCCGGATCTGGACCAGCCGGTTGGCGAACACGACCATCGGTCCGTCCATGCCGTCCCAGTCGATCCACGACAGCTCGTTGTCCTGGCAGTAGGCGTTGTTGTTGCCGAGCTGGGTGCGGCCCATCTCGTCCCCGGCGAGGATCATCGGGATGCCTTGGGACAGCAGCAGGGTGACGAGGAAGTTGCGGCGCTGGCGCCCTCGTAGCTCCAGGATCTCGGGGTCGTCGGTCGTCCCTTCGGCACCGCAGTTCCAAGAACGGTTGTGGTTCTCCCCGTCCCGGTTGTGCTCGCCGTTGGCCTCGTTGTGCTTCTCGTTGTAGGACACGAGGTCGGACAGGGTGAAGCCGTCGTGGGCTGTCACGAAGTTGACGCTGGCGTAGGGGCGGCGCCCGCTCGACTCGTACAGATCCGAGCTGCCGGTGAAGCGGTAGGCGAAGTCGGCCAGGGTCCGGTGCTCGCCCCGCCAGTAGTCACGGACCGTGTCCCGGTACTTTCCGTTCCACTCCGACCAGAGGGGAGGGAAGTTGCCCACCTGGTAGCCGCCCTCGCCCAGATCCCACGGCTCTGCGATGAGCTTCACCTGGCTGACGGTGGGGTCCTGCTGGATGAGGTCGAAGAAGGCCGAGAGCTTGTCCACCTCGTGGAACTGGCGGGCCAGGGCGGCAGCCAGGTCGAAGCGGAAGCCGTCCACGTGCATCTCGGTCACCCAGTACCGAAGGCTGTCCATGATGAGCTGGAGCACGTGTGACTGGCGCATGTCCAGGCTGTTCCCGGTGCCGGTGGTGTCGTAGTAGTAGCGCCGGTCGCTGTCCACCAGGCGGTAATAGGCGGCGTTGTCGATTCCCTTGAAGGACAGCATGGGACCGAGGTGGTTGCCTTCGGCGGTGTGGTTGTAGACGACGTCCAGGAACACCTCGATCCCGGCGGCGTGCATGGTCTTCACCATCTGCCTGAACTCCTGCACCTGTTGGCCGCGCTGGCCGCCTGCGCTGTACTCGTTGTGAGGAGCCAGGAAGCCGATGGAGTTGTAGCCCCAGTAGTTGCGCAGGCCCCGCTCCACGAGGTGGGCGTCGTGCACGAACTGATGGACCGGGAGCAGCTCGATGGCGGTGATCCCGAGGTTGACCAGGTAGTCCACCGCGGCCGGGTGGGACAGGCCCGCATAGGTGCCTCGCAGCTCCTCGGGGATGTCCGGATGGCGTTGGGTGAACCCCTTCACGTGCATCTCGTAGACGACCGTGTCGTGGTAGGACGTGTGGGGGTGGCGGTCGTTGTCCCAGTCGAACCACGGGCTCACCACCACCGACTTGGGCATGTACGGCGCGCTGTCGAGGTTGTTGGCCCAGTCGTCGGGATCCTTGAACTTGTAGGGGAAGACGGCTTCGTTCCAGTCCACCTGGCCTTCGACGGCCTTGGCGTAGGGGTCGATCAGGAGCTTGTTGGGGTTGCAGCGGTGCCCCTGCGCCGGGTCGTTCGGTCCGTGCACCCGGAAGCCGTAGCGCTGTCCCGGACCGATCGTGGGGATGTACCCGTGCCAGCAAAGCGCGGTGGTCTCCGAGAGCTCGACCCTCGTCTCATGCCCGTCGTCGTCGAAGAGGCACAGCTCCACCCGGTCGGAAGCTTCGGAGAACACCGAGAAGTTGGTGCCCAGGCCGTCGTAGGTGGCGCCCAGAGGGTACGGCTGGCCGGGCCAAACGATCATGAGGGGCCAAGCTACTTCGCGCTCCAGAGAGGGTCCCAACCATGAGGACGAGGCCCAGCATCTCGGGCAGGCTCACGAGTGGGGGAGGCTTGTGGCTGACTTCGCGGAGGCGCGGCCCAGCGGCCGCAGGATGTCGACGAGGCGTTGTCGTGCATGCGGACGGCCCTGGGCACTCGAAGTCCCGGGGATCACACAGCGCAGGTGTCGTCCCCGCAGGCCGCTGACGCGGTTGAGGTAGCCAGGCCGCCTTCCGTCCCCTGTGACTCCGCCCACGTCCGACGCAGCGCTTCCAATAGGACGTCGGCCGGCTGGGCGCCAGCGAGTCCGTAACGGCGGTCGAAGGCGAAGAAGGGGACGCTGTTGATGCCGAGCCCTGCGGCCTCCCGCTCGTCGGAGCGCACGTCGTCGACGTACGCGTCGGTGGCCAGCACCCGCTGAACCTCGTCATCATCGAGACCCACGTCCACGGCACAACGCGCCAGTGTCTCGAGGTCGGCAATGGCCTCCCCGTTGGTGAACACGGCCGCCATCAGGCGCTCCTCGAGCTGGTCCTGAGAGCCGGCCGTACGGGCCAGGTGCAGCAGCCGGTGGGCGTCGAAGGTGTTCCCCGGTTGGGCGACGTCGAAGCGCATGCACAATCCCTCGTCACGGCCGGTCCGGACCATGCGCCGGATCATCTCTTCGGCTCGGCCGACGCTCACGCCGTACTTCTCGGCCAGCCTCGCCTCGTAAGGACCGTTGGACAGCTTTGGCGCACCGGGATCCAGCTCGAACGACCGCCAGACCACCTCCACGTCAGCGGCGTGCTCGTAGCGGGATAGCGCCGACTCGAAGCGGCGCTTGCCGACGTAGCACCACGGGCACACCACGTCTGACCAGATCTCGACTCTCACGCCGGCGTCCAACGCCCGGCTACGGCGGCCTAATCCCGACTCAGGGTTGTACCTCTCTCACACTGACGCCCTCACCCACCGGAAATTGCTGCTCCAATCGTCACCATCCTCCAATCGTCACCATCCGCAAGGTCTGGCACCAGTGGGAGCGCGTGCGATCAGTGCACCTCGCACCAGTGGTGCAGTCACGCTTGGTCCAGCAAGTAAGGGCGGAGGATGTCGCTGAATGGGCCCCGCGTCGCACCGGTGTACGTGTGGGCGGCGCCCGGGACGATGGCGAGCTGCCCGCCGGCACCGGCGCCGCCACCCGCTCCAACGGACGCTCGGCGGCACGCCGCTCGGGGCGTGGCCGAGACTCGTGTGATGTCTCCCCGGGAGGTCGTGCTTTGGCTGCCCGGCGCGCTCACCGCCGGGCACCAGCTGATGGAGCTGTGCGCTGGAAGCGGGGTGATCGGCCGGCGTCACGTCGGTTTGCTTCCGGCAGCGTCTCTCTCGATGCTCATCGACGCCCTCTTGGTGGCCGCGGCCCCTAATCGAAGGTCGGCGGCACTGGGAAACGCGGTGGCCTTCCGCCAGCTGGCCGCGGACCACGCATATGGATCGCCGCCAAGAGCGTCCGGAACCCGCAGTGGGTGGAACCGGGCGTGGCCCAAGTGAAGTTGTGACCTCGGCGTGGACTCGAACGTGCTCGGCCCGCGTCAGGGGGCGAATTCGTCGACGAGTTGTTCTTGCTCCCCGCCGCTTGGCGCCTCTACATTAGGGCTTCCTAAATACTGATACAAGGGAAGCCTTACCTTTTGAAGGGCAGAGGAAACAGACGATCGGTGCTCAGCTCTCGCTGGCATCGGACCGAGAAGCGCCTGCGAGCGTCTCAGCCGAAGCGAAGAGTTGCATGACCGAGGCGGTGCAGCACCTGCCGAGTGATTCTCAGTTCCCCCGCGACTACCTGCGGGGCTGCCTGTTGCTCCTGGTGGCGGAGTCGCCGACCCACGGCTACGAACTGATCGAGCAGATGTGCGCGCTGGGCGTTCGAAGCCCCGACACCGCTCGCATCTATAGAACCTTGCGCGCCATGGAGGACCAGGGCCTGGTCGTATCGCAGTGGGAGCACTCAGCCAGCGGACCAGCCCGTCGCACGTACCGCCCCACTGAGGGCGGTGAGGAGTGGCTCAGAGCTTGGGCCTCGGCCCTTGCCCAGTGCCATCGTCACTTCTCTGCTTGCCTGGCTCGCCATCGCCTGGTCGGCAATGCCATGGGCGCCGGCGGCACCAGATGAGCGTGCAACGGCGGCGACTCCGAAGGTGCCCAACGGCAGTCCCCATGGCCATGGCGGTGCTCGTGACCATGTCCGTCACCGGCTGCGGTGCCGGGTCGGATCCTGGCCGGGGTGCGAGATTGGCCGGCTCGGCTCCGGTCTCTGCACCCTCGTCGAGTCACGTGTTCACCAGTCTGGAGAGCGCCGGTATGAGACTTCAGGTGACCGAGGTCGTCCGGGGACTGGACACCGTCTGGTCGCTGGCATGGGATCCGGGCGGTGCCCTGTGGTACACGGAGCGGGCCGGGCGCCTGACCAAGATGGGCGAGCAGCCGCAGCAGATCGGCGGGGTGGAGGAGGTCGGTGAAGGCGGTCTCATGGGACTGGAGATAGACGCTCGGGGCCGAAAGTTCGTGATGTACACCGGCTCCGAGGATGACCGCGTGGTGCGTATCGAGCCCGACGGTTCCCAGCGTGTGCTGGTGAAGGGCATCGCCAAGGCCGACTTCCACAACGGCGGGCGCCTCCGTCTCGGGTCCGACGGGTTCCTGTACGCGAGCGCCGGCGACGCCTCCAACCGCGGGCTGGCCCATGACCAGGACAGCCTGAACGGGAAGATCTTGCGGATCGACCCCGAGTCCGGAAGATCCACCGTCTGGAGCAGCGGGCACCGCAACGTGCAGGGCCTGTGCTTGACAGCCGACGGGCGGCTCCTAGCCACTGAGCACGGCCCGGACGGCAACGACGAGGTGAACGTCCTCACCCAGGGCTTCGACGGCGGCTGGCCCGCCACCAGCGGCAACGGGGTGAAGAACTATGCGGAAAGCATCGCTCCCGCCGGATGTGCCGTCTACAACGCCGGCCTGTTGCAGTCATGGCGGGGTTCCATGCTCTTCACCACTCTGAGGGGAGAGAGCCTGCGGCGTCTCGCGTTCCGCACCGATGGCTCGTTGGGCGAAGAAGAGGTGCTTCTAGCCGGACAGCTGGGGCGCCTGCGGGACGTCGGCGTGGGCCCTGACGGGGCTGTCTATGTGGCGACCTCCAACCAGGACCAACGGGGCAGGCCCCGAGAGGGCGACGACCGGATCTTGCGCATCGCTCCTGGCTGAGGGCGGCCGGTTCCCTTGTCGTCGAGCCCGCCCCTGAACCCGCTGTGAGATCGCGTGGCGACTTCGCCCTGCGGGATCAGCGACTCCGCGCTCGGGATTGGTCTGCTGGGTAAAGGGGGGTGGGCCGCCACGAGACATGCCCTGCTCCCCGGGCGCCCGCTCCAGGAGGTCCAACAGGGCGTCCACAGTGGCGTCGGACCGGGCCGCATCAGCACCGCTCGCCACGGGCCAGGGCGTCACAGGCGATGGCGGCCACGGTGTGGGACTTGCCGGTTCCCGGCGCTCCGGACACCGCGGTGAGCGCCTCTGAGCGACTCTGGGCCACGGCCATCCTCTGTACCGGAGTGAAGAGGTAGGGCGACTCCACGCCGGTCTCCTCCTGCCTCGCTGCTGCCGCCTGCTCAGGAGGGCCGAGGTAGAGGGGGTGGATGCAGTCCAGCGATCCAGGGATCCCGCGGTCCAGGCTCGCAAGGAGGGCTCGGCGGAGGATGAGAGGTCAGCGAGGGCATGGAGGACCGCTCTGGCCAGATCCTCGTCCTCGGACATGATCGAACGGTACCGGCGGGGGACCGATGCGGGCCGGTGACCACCGAGGCGCTGCTTCTGTGGCCGCTTTGTCTCATTCGAGATCACCTTGCTATGGTCGCAACGCTCCCGGTTCAGAAGCAGCCGGCGCCGCGGTAGATGCAGCCAGCCCCGCCGACCAGCTTCGAGCGCACACCGGCTGTGGGAGGCGACACCCTGCATCCGCCTGCTGAGCGGCGCTTGCCGGTATGTGCCGCTGGCCCCTGTGTGAATCGGTGACCGGTGGTCGCCGCTTGGTCAGACGACGACGGGAGCGCAATCTGGCGTCGTGAGCCGCCGCTATAGAGGAAGACATGACACTGGAAACGACGAAACTCGGGACCACAGCATTCGACATCACGCGGCTTGGTCTCGGCGCCTGGGCCATCGGCGGCGGAGACTGGCAGGGGGGCTGGGGACCCCAGGAGGACGCCGAGTCGGTGCAGGCCATCCACCATGGGGTTGAGAGGGGCATCAACTGGATCGACACGGCGGCCGCCTATGGGCTGGGTCACGCCGAGGAGGTTGTCGGCCAGGCGGTGGCAGCCCTACCGGAGGCTGACCGCCCCTACGTCTTCACCAAGTGCGGCCTGGTCTGGGAACAAGGAGGCCGCACGGTCTCCAACGTGCTCGCCCCCGATTCAATCCGACAAGAATGCGACGACTCGCTTGGGCGGCTGGGCATGGACCACATCGACCTGCTGCAGATCCATTGGCCGTCCCACGACGGCACTCCGATCGAGGAATCCTGGATGACGATGGCCGAGCTGGTGGATGCCGGCAAGGTCGGCTCCATCGGCGTCAGCAACTTCGACGTGGACCTCCTCGAGCGGTGCGAGGCCATCCGTCACGTCGAGACCTACCAGCCCCACCTGAACCTGCTGGTGCGAGACGCAGCTGCGGACACCCTCCCCTGGTGCGCGGCGCACGGCACCGGCGTCATCGTCTACAGCCCGATGCGCTCCGGCCTGCTGACCGGTCGCTTCTCAGCCGAGCGGGCCGCGGCCCTGCCCGATGACGACTGGCGGTGCCTCGATTCCGACTTCCAGGAGCCGCGCCTGTCCCGTAACTTGCTCCTGGTCGATCGGCTGAGTCCCGTCGCCGAGCGGCTGGGTTGCTCGATAGCCGAGCTGGCGGTCGCCTGGACGCTGGCGTGGCCCGAGGTGACGGCTGCCATCGTCGGCGCCCGGCGGCCTGAACAGCTCGATGGCTGGATCGGCGCGGCCGACCTCCGGCTGCAACCGGCCGATTTGGACGAGATCGCCGCCGTCGTCGACGAGGTTGGCGCCGGCACCGGTCCGAGCCGCCCCGCTGACACCACCACCACGATCGGCGCCAAGTAGCCGTGGGAGAACAGGACTCGGTGACCCGAGCCGGCACCCGCCAGGGCACCATCGACTTCATCGGGGCCTTCGAGTCCACCTACCAGCCAACCCACGACCGCGACGTGGCCGAGACCACAGGACACACGGCGCGCTGGAGGGAGGACCTGGCGCTGCTGCAGGACTGCGGCGTGTCTCGCCTTCGCTACCCCATTCGTTGGCACCGCATCGAACAAGACCCCGGTTGCTTCGACTGGCGCGACACCGACGAGGTGCTGGGGCACATGCAGGACAACGGCCTACGTCCCATCGTCGACCTGTTGCACCACACGAGCTACCCGAGGTGGATCGAGGACCTGGTCGACCCTCGTTTTGGGGAAGCGTTCCTCCGCTACGTCGAGGGCTTCGCCGAGCGCTACCCATGGGTGGAGGAGTACACGGTGCTGAACGAGCCGTTCACCACCTTCCTGCTGTGTGGTCAGGTTGCCATCTGGCCCCCCTACTTCGAAGGGCTGGAAGGCTTCCTGCGGGTTGCGCGCAACGTGTTCCCGGCCGTGGCCCAGGCCAGCAGGCTGCTGCGGGAGCGGTTGCCCCGGGCCCGGCACGTCTACGTCGAGGCGTGCGAGGGCCACACCTCCGACGGATCCTCCCCCGGTGAGGCCATGGCCTCCATGGCCAACGACCGGCGCTTCCTCCTCACCGACCTCTTCGTGGGCCGCGCCATCGACCCCAGCCGGCCTTTCGTCCGCGATGTCCTCGCCGCCGGCGGTGAGGATCTCTTGGCCATGGAGGGCGGCTACATAGACGTGCTGGGGCTCGACTACTACGCCCACAACCAGTGGAAATGGAGTGGGCCGGGCCAAGGCCTGATGTCGTCGCCGACACCAGGGAGGCTGGCCGACCTCATCGTCGAGTACTGGGAACGCTACGGCCTGCCTTGCATGCTGGGGGAGACGAACATCCGGGGCTTCGCCTCGGACCGGGCCAGCTGGCTCAAGTACACGCTGGAGCAGTGCGAGATGGCCCGCGACGCCGGCGTGCCCCTCGACGGTTACTGCTGGTTCCCCTTCATCGACTCGGCCGACTGGGACTCGCTGCTGTTCCGCGCTGACGGCCACATTGACCCTGTCGGCGTGTTCTGGCTTGACGGTGGGCTGGACCGCCGGCCGTCGTCGATGTCCGCTTCCTATGCCATGGCGGCGGGCGGAGCCCCGGCCCGAGACCTTCCCGCCTACAGCTTCCGGGTGCCTGTCTGTGACTGGCTCAGCGGATGGATGCCCCAGATGAGCCACTGGGACTGGCAGGCACCGCCGAGCGAGCTGTGTTCGAACGCCCCACCGCCCGACGACCGAATCGAACTGAGGATCCCCGATGCCTGACCTAGTCGTCCTGTCACACCTCCGATGGGTGTTCGTGTGGCAACGGCCCCAGCACCTCATCTCCCGCCTGGCCCGAGAAAGGCGCACCTGGTTCGTGGAGGAGCCCCGGCCCTGTGACGTCAAAGAGCCCACCCTGCGCCAGGAGCGGCACGGTGACGTCACCCGGGTGTGGCTGGAGGTCCCCGGGCCGGAGGGCCACGTGGGCTTCGAGGCGCCGGTCGCGGCCACGTACGCCGACCGGCTGGTCGATCTGGTGGGCACCTCCGCCGAGCGCACCGCCTGGCTGTACACGCCCATGGCCCTCGACATGGCCTTGGCCCTGCTTCCGTCCACGCTGGTGTACGACGTAATGGACGACCTGGCCTCTTTCAGCGTGACGGCCCCGAACATGGCCCTTCGCCAGCGCGAGGCCCTGAACCTCGCCGACGTGGTGTTCACCGGCGGCCGCTCCCTGCACCGCATGGCCACCCAACATCGTCCGGAGGGGACTCAGCTGTTCCCGAGCGGGGTGGAGCCGGAGCACTTCCGCCCGCCGCACCATGAGAACCGTGCTCACCAGCGCTCGCGACCTGTGGCCGGCTACGTGGGGGTGATCGACGAGCGGCTGGACCTGGGCCTGCTCGCCGACCTGGCTCACCGACTCCCCGATTGGGAGATCCAGATGGTGGGCCCGGTGCTCAAGATAGACCCCACCACCCTGCCCCAGGCGCCGAACATCCGGTATCTGGGTTCTCGCACCTACGCCGAGCTACCAGGGGTGATGGCCGGCTTCGACGTGGCCCTCATGCCCTTCGCCCTCAACGCCGCGACGCAGTCCATCAGCCCCACCAAGACGCTGGAGTACCTGGCGGCCGGCCTACCGGTGGTGTCCACCCGGGTGCCCGACGTCGTAACGGACTACGAAGGCTTGGTCGACCTCCAGCCCAACGGTGCCGGGTTCGCTGACGCCTGCCTCCGGGTCCAGCGCCACTGTCCGGCGGAGCGGGCGGACAAGGCCCGCCCGGTGCTGCACTGGAACCACTGGGACTCCATCGCCTCCCGAATGGCCAAGCTCGTCAAGACGGCCGGCCTCGGGAACCAACGGCGCGTCTGGCCAGCACAGCAGAGCCGAAGCGCGTGATGACCGACCCCCGGATCGTGATCCTCGGCGCTGGTCCCACCGGGCTGGGAGCCGGCTACCGGCTGAACGAGGTCGGTTACGACGATTGGGTCATCCTCGAGTCCAACGACTACGTGGGCGGCCTGGCGACCTCGTTCACCGACGACGCCGGCTTCACCTATGACATCGGCGGCCACGTCATGTTCAGCCATTACGAGTACTACGACGACCTCGTGGCCAAGCTCATGGGCGGCGACTACACCGAGCTGGAGCGAGAGGCCTGGGTCTGGATGGAGGACCGGTTCATCCCATATCCCTTCCAGAACAACATCCGCGACCTCGATCCCCAGACCGTGTTCGAGTGCGTCACCGGCCTGATCGAGGCCCAGCGCAGCGAGCACTCGCCCAGCAACTTCTCTGAGTGGGTCGATGCCGTCATGGGCGCGGGAATCGCCAAGCACTTCATGCTCCCCTACAACTTCAAGGTGTGGGCCACGCCGGCCGAGCTGATGAACTACGTCTGGATCGGTGAGCGGGTGTCGGTGGTGAACGTGGAGACCATCCTCCGCAACGTGATACTCGGAGAGGACCAGGTGTCGTGGGGCCCCAACAACACGTTCAAGTACCCGCTTCGGGGCGGAACTGGCTTCCTCTACGAAGGCCTTCGCACCTTCGTCGAGGAACACCTCCACCTGGAGACGCACGTGACCACCGTCGATCCGGTGGCCAAGGAGGTGCGCACCGCCGACGGCCGCACGTGGGCCTACGACGTTCTGTTGTCCACCATCCCCTTGAACAAGCTCGTGGGCACCATGGACGACGTTCCGGAGTCCATACGCCGGGCCGTCCCAGGCCTGAAGTGGAGCGGGAGCCACATCGTGGGCGTGGGGATCGATCGTTCCATCTCCAGCACCAAGAACTGGGTCTACTTCCCTGAGCCCGAGGTGCCGTTCTATCGCCTGACGTACCTGTCGAACTACTCGCCCTACATGACCGCCGGACCCGACCAGACCCTCTTCCTCACCGAGACCTCAAGGTCGGAGCATAAGCCCGAGGACGCCAGCACCATCGTCGAGCGGGTCGTCGACGGGCTCGTGTACACCGGGATCATGGAGGAGGACGACCGATCCCGCATCGTCACCACCTGGCTCTGCTCGCCGGACATGACTTACCCCGTTCCCTCGGTGGCCCGGGATGCGTCGCTGGGCACCATCCAACCGTGGCTGCGCTCGCAGGACATCTGGTCCCGAGGGCGCTTCGGCGCCTGGCTCTACGAGATCGGCAACATGGACCACTCGACCATGCAGGGGGTGGAGTTCGTGAACAACGTGCTCTTCGACGAGCCGGAGACGGTGTGGATCCCCCGGGGCCAAGGGTCAGAGGGCGCCGGAATCAGGTGAGGTCTCTCCGGCGGCGATTCGGCTAAGCGGCGGTGCGAGCCGTGTACCTGCCCGGCCAACGCCGGGTGGAGGTCCGAGACGTTGCCGTACCCACGCCCGGACATGGCGAGGTGCTGGTGGAGATGCGGGCCTCCACGATCTGCGGGAGCGATCTGCGGGCCATCTACCGTGAGCACATCGGCAGCGGCCCGGAGGCCTACAGGGACGTCATCGCCGGTCACGAGCCGAGCGGTCAGATCGTGGAGGCCGGACCAGGCTGCCGGCGCTTCGGTGTGGGCGACCGGGTGGCGCTCTACCACATCGCCGGTTGCGGCCTCTGCGCCGACTGCCGCAGCGGCTACATGATCAGCTGCACCTCGCCACTGCGAGCGGCCTACGGCTGGCAGCGCGACGGTGGCCACGCCGAGTTCATGCTGGCCGAGGAGAACACCTGCGTGGCACTGCCGGACGAGCTGTCCTTCGTCGACGGCGCCTGCGTGGCCTGCGGGTTCGGTACCGCTTACGAGGCGGTGACCCGCGCCGCCGTCTCAGGTCGCGACGCCGTGCTGGTCACGGGGATGGGCCCTCTGGGCATCGCCGCCGGCCTGCTGGCACAGGCGCTGGGCGCGTGGCTCGTCGTC
>JADDQT010000394.1 GCA_016781225.1 Actinomycetota bacterium | reverse complement strand
GATCTTTCACGAGACCGACGCCGCTGACAGTGGGCGGTCCGCGAAAACGCCCTCCTGGTAAGGGAAACTGCGCTTGACGAAGGCAGCAGTAACCCAAACAGGAGGGCACTTCCAAGGTGAACGCTACCAAGGCAGCAGAGGGCGTCGTGGTGATGGAAGGCGACCGCCAGGTCGTCTCCCAGGTTGGCCTGCATCTTCTCGCTGATCTCGCCGATCGAAGCGGGCTGACTTCGGCCTATTCGGCGGCGGTTCCCTGGAACGGCGAGCGAGCGCCGGGCCATGATCGAGGCCGGTTGCTGGCCCAGGTGGCGGTCATGCTGGCCGGCGGCGGGGAGTGCGTCTCCGATCTCGCGGCCCTTCGAGATCAGCCCGCTCTGTTCGGTGAGGTGGCGTCTTCGCCCACGGCGTGGCGGGCCCTGCATGACATCGACGACGCCGCGCTCGATGCCCTTCGCCAGGCTCGGGCCAAGGCCAGGGCCAAGCTGTGGGCCAGCGGTGGCGCTGCTGAGGAGGTGGTCCTCGACGTGGACGCCGCGCTGGTGGAGATCCACTCGCCCAACAAGGAGCGAGCCAGCTCGCACTTCAAGGGCGGCTTCGGGTTCCACGCCATGTTCTGCTTCCTCGATTCCAGCGGAGAAGCCCTGGCCGGCATGCTTCGCCCCGGCAACGCCACCGCCAACTCCGGTGCCGACCAGCTGGCTGTGGTCGACCTCGCCATCGACCAGCTGCCTTCCGAGTATCGCCGCGGACACCGCCCCGGTGACGAACCCGCCACCGTCGCTCATCGAGTCGTGGTCCGCGCTGACAGCGCTGGTGCGGTGTCGGGTCTCGTGGCCGCGCTGGTGGAGCGCAACATCGAGTTCTCGGTCTACGCCCGGGTCAACAACGCCTTGCACCAAGCCATCTCGGCGGTTCCCGATGATGCCTGGACGAAGGCCATCGACGGCGAGGGTGGACCTCGCCACGCCGGAGAGGTGGCCGAGCTTGACGTGACCCTGGACGGCTGGCCGGCGGGAACCCGAGCCATCTGTCGACGTGAGCAGCCCCATCCCGGCGCCCAGCTGCGTCTGTGGGACACCGATGGCTGGCGCCATCAAGTCACCCTCACCAACAGCGAGGGAGACGCCGTCACCCTCGAGCTGCGCCAACGCCGCCACGCCCGAGTCGAGAACGCCATCAAGGCCCTTCGAGACACCGGGCTCGACCGCATGCCCTTCACCAAGTTCGCTGCCAATGCTGCCTGGCTGGAGCTGGTTCTCGCCGGCGCCGACCTGCTGGCCTGGCTGCGACTGGCCTGTCTCGACGGCGAGCTGAGCCGGGCCGAGCCCAAGGCCCTTCGCTACCGGCTCTTGCATGTGGGTGCCCGACTCGTGCACCGGGCCAGGCGGGTCATCCTCCGTCTCCCGAAGCACTGGCCCTGGGCCGATGAGCTGGCGGGCGCCTACCGGCGCCTTGGCGTGCTCGCCAGCTGAACTCCCCGAGTGACGATCCTGAATTCCCCCACGGGCCCTGGGCGAGCGCGTCCCGACTGCTCCAATCCGATCTCAGCCAAGCAGTCGATGAGCGCTCAATGCGTCTGGCGTTACCGCGGAGACGCTTCATGGCCGCCGACCCGCCGCCTGAAGACCTGAAAGAAGGCGACACTCGTCACCGGAGTTCTGGTGAACGAT
>JADDQT010000393.1 GCA_016781225.1 Actinomycetota bacterium | reverse complement strand
TCCTCGGCCACGAGTACGTGGCGCGCGTCGACGCGGCCATGGGCAATCCCGACGGCGTGCATGTCTGCCAGCTCGGTGGCCAGCGCAGCGGCCAGTCCGGCCGCCTCCTCAGCCGTCAGAGGGCTGGTGTCGGCAAGGGCCCTTCCCTTGACATGCTCCACCGAGCCGGGGTCCACGCCGGCCGGGGGAACAGCGGCTTCCTCGAGTGCCCGGGTGCTGCCCTTCGTATGAAGCACCTGAATGAGATAGCACGAAACGGCCCAGAAGACAATCCCCGGGAGCTTGCCCCCGGAAGCAGGTTCTCAGCCCAGCAGACCCAGGACCAGCGAGAACTCGTCGGACGAGTCGGAGAAGACGGCCCCGATGATGCCCACGACGACGACGAGCAGAAGGCCGGCTCCCCAGAGGCCCAGGTTGACCCAGGAGATGATCTTCGCTGCCGTCACGAGCCCCTCACCCGTCAGTGCCCCTCCGGAGCCTTCGATCTTGCGCCGGGCCCCGGGGCACATGAAGAGGGCCACGACGGCGGGGATGACCGGACAGATCACGAAGGAGGCGATGGCGAGGACGAGGACGGTGATGGCAGTGCCCTCGGTCTGCGGGGTCGGTCGCTGGCTGTAGCCGCCGTAGCCCCCCGGCGGCGAGTAGCCCTGGGAGGGAGAAGGCGGGGGAGGGCCCGGCTGCCAGCCGGCCGGCTGTCCTGGCGGTCCTTCGGGTCCCGAGGGGTAGCTCATGGCCAGGAAGCTAGCGCCAAGAGGGCAGTGAACTCGCCTCCATCGTCGAACATGGAGATCAAGGTGAAGATGACCACGAAGAAAACCACCGTCAGGGCGACCAGGGCGACGTTGACCCAGGAGATGGCCCTGGCTGCCTTGACCAGTCCCTCACCCGTGAGGGTGCCGTTCGACGCCTCGATGTTGCGCCGGGCCGAGGGGCACAGGCACAGGGCGACGATGGCCATGACGACGCCCACCCCGAAGACGACGAAGGACGAGACGGCCAGGACCAGCACCACGATGGCCATACTCTCGGTCTGGGCCTGACGTTGCGGGGGTCCGTAACCGTACGCAGGAGGAGGGGCGTAGCCCCAGGCGGGGGGAGGGCCGTAGCCGTAGGGCGGTTGTGGTGGGGGCGGGGGCGCCGGTGCCGGCGCAGCTGAGCGGGACGGCTGTTCCCAGCGGCCGTAGGGGAGAGGCTCTTCGGGGCCTTCGGTGCTCATGGCACTCAGGGGGCGAACGCCAGCGCCATGGCGAGGCTGTAGTCGTAGGAGTCGTCGTCCCACCAGCCGGCAGCAGCCCCGATCCCGATGATCAGGAGTACCAGGGCCGTCAGGCCGATGTTGATCCAGGCCACGATCTTGGACGCGGTGAGCATGCTCTCTCCCGTGAGCGTGCCTCCCGATGCCTCGATCTTGCGCCGGGCCGAAGGGGTCAGGGCGAGGGAGACGATGGCGGCGATGACGCCGATGCCGCACGAGAACGACAGGGGGAAGGAGACGATGGCCAGCACCAGTGCGGTGATGGCGGTGCCCTCGGTCTGGGTGCGAGGGACGCTGCTGTACGGGGGAGGGGGGGCGTGCCCGTACGGCGGCGGCGGTTGAGGGGGGTAGCCGTAGGGCGGCGGTTGAGGTGGGTAGCCGTACGGCGGGGGAGCCGAGCCCCAGTTCGGCGGCTGGCCC
>JADDQT010000140.1:893-5736 GCA_016781225.1 Actinomycetota bacterium | reverse complement strand
CGCTTACGCCGAGGCGGCCGGCCACCTCGGAGAGGGTCTCCCCCCTGCTGATGACATTGGCACCGGAGCGCCGTGCCGGGCGAACAGCTGCCGCCTGGGTGCTGCCCACCAGGGCCAGCAGGGCCACCAGGCCAAGGACCGCGCGCGGCCTCAGTGCACTCAACACCATCGCTGCACCGTGTAGATCGGGTTCACCGGTCCTGCCCCTCCTGGATGGATCTCGAAGTGCAGGTGGGGGGTGGTCCCCATGGCGTTGCCCGTGCTGCCCACCGTGCCGATCAGGGCGCCGCGTTCGATGCGCCCCGGCCTGGTCCCCAAGCTGTGGAGGTGGGCCCCGTAGTACTCGTTGCCGTCGTCACCCCGGAGGCGGTACGCCAGTCCGGCCCTGCTTCCCGACTCGTGCACGAGGGTGCCACCGACGCTGGCTACGACCCGGGTGCCGCGGAAGGCGAAGAGGTCGACGCCCACGTGCCGTCTACCACCAGGGCGGGGGTCCCCCCAGCCGTCGGAGAAGTCGACCCGCCCGCCCTGGACGGGGCACAGCCAGGGCGGGCCCGGGATCTTCAGGGTCGTGTTGGCGCGGAGCGAGGTCCCCCGCTTGATGCCGTTGGACCGCATGAGCTCAGCCGCCGAGCTGCCCGTGCGGGCGGCGATGCCGGCGAAGGTGTCACCTCGACGCACCTGGTAGCGCCGGCTCCCGTCGACCACCACGACCGGCGACGGCAGCCGGGGAAGGGGCCGGGACGCGGCGATGGGGACCGGTCCCTTGGCGGGTGCACGGCGCTCCGAGGGAATGGCCAGGACCTGCCCCCGGCGGACGCGGTCACGGTTGGAGATGCCATTGGCCCGAGCCAGCTCGGCTACGGGGACACCTGTCTTCCTGGCCACCAATGAGAGGCTCTCGCCCCGGCGCACGGTATAGGTGCCCGTGCGGCTCCAGGGCCCGCTGACGTGCGCCTGCCCGGCCATGACCAGTGCCAGTAGACCTGCCGCGACGCGCCAGTGGCGCATGCCCCATCACCTCCTGCCGCTCCGCAACGGCAAAGGGTACTCCTGCAACATCAGTCTCAGCAACCCCGCCGACCACATTGGCAACATGGCAGCAGCAGCAGCAGCAACAGTGCCGGCAGGACCGGCGTTCTCTAGGCTGGGGCGCCCCTGGAGCTGGAGAGAGGTGGTGGTGTGGACGTGCCCGAGTGGTCTCCCCCTTTCATCGAGCACACGTCGGACGAGGCACCGTCGGTGGAGGTGCCGGAGCGCTTCGCTCCCCTGCTCTCAGCAGAGGATCGGGAGCTTCCTGTCCTCCAGCTGTACATCGACGGCCAGTGGCGACCGGCCGGGACAGACGAGACCTTCGACGTCCACTCCCCCATCGACGGCAGCGTCATCGCCCATGCCCAGAAGGGCGGCACTGACGATGTCGAGGCGGCCATCTCGTCGGCAGCAAGAGCCAGATCGGGGTTCGCGCTCATGCCTGCCGCCGAGCGTCTGGCGATCTGCGAGCGGGCCGGCGACATCCTGGCGGAAAACGCCTCCACCTTCGTCTCCGCCATCGTCGTCAACCTGGGCAAGACGCCCGAGCAGGCCCAGAGCGAGGTGGAGGCCACGCGAATACGTCTCGGCCTCGTGCGTGAGGAGGTCCGCAAGATCTTCGGCGAGTACCTGCCCGGCGACTGGATCCCCGACACGGCCGGCAAGTCCGGTGTCGTCCTCCGTGAGCCCGTGGGCACTGTGGCTGCCGTGGGGCCCTTCAACTACCCGCTGTTCCTGTCCGCCTCCAAGATCATCCCCGCCCTGGCCGCCGGGAACACGGTGGTGGCCAAGGCACCCTCCGACGATCCCCTGCCGCTACTGCTGTTCGGCCGGGTCTTCGAAGAGGCGGGCCTGCCGCCGGGGGTGCTCAACGTGGTCACAGGCCCGGGCGGTGAGATCGGTGAGCTGCTGGCCTCGCACCCCGACATCTCCATGATCTCCTTCACGGGCTCCACCGGGGCAGGGCACAGCATGGCCGCCGCCGCGGGCCCCAAGCCCCTGCACATGGAGCTCGGAGGCAACGCCGCGGCCATCATCCTGGCCGACGCCGATCTGGACAACGCGGTGGAGAAGTCCGTCCATGGCGCGTTCAACAACGCCGGCCAGCGATGTGACGCGGTCAGCCGGGTGCTGGTGGAGAGCGCGGTCTACGACGCCTATGTGGAAGCAGCCGTGGGGGAGGCCGAGACATGGCCGGTGGGCGATCCTCGGGCCGAAGGGGTGAAGGTCGGCCCCATGGTGAACGAGCGGGCGGCGTCGCGGGTGAACGACCTGGTCAAAGACGCCGTGGGCAAGGGCGCCAAGTTGCTGTCCGGCGGCGAGGCCCACGCCGCCTACCACCAGCCCACGGTGCTGGTGGACGTGCCCCTCGACGCCGACATCGTGTGGGAGGAGACGTTCGGTCCGGTGCTGGCCGTGGTTCGGGTGGACGACGTCGACGCCGCCCTGGAGGTCGCCAACCGCTCCCGTTACGGGCTCGACTCGGCGGTGTTCACCAGCAACCTGGACAAGGCGTGGTACGTGGCCCGGAGCCTCGAAGTCGGCCAGGTGCACGTCAACGACGCCCCCAAGCACGGCGTGGGCCACTTCCCCTTCGGTGGCCGCAAGCCCGACTCCGGAATCGGCAGGGAGGGCCTCGGCTACTCGATCGACGAGTGCACTGTGCTGAAGACAGTGGTGCTGCCGGCGTAGGCCGCTCATCCCGTCGACCTCCGCCTAGGGGACGCGGGTGCTGCGGCGGGCCTCGGCCCGGCGCTCGGCCTCCAGGCGCTCCAGGTCGTAGGTGCCGTGGTCCACGAAGCGCATCATCTCCGCTACGGCGTGGTGGCCGGCCTGGTCGGCGATCAGGCGGTGCATCTCCTGGCAGACCTGGCGGTACTCGGGGTGGCCCTGGGGGCTGGTGCGCAGCTCGAGGAGGTGCATTGCAGCGCGAGCGTTGAGCTGCATGGCGTAGCGCACCCGGTAGGCCAGGGCCACGGCATAGGGAGCCTGGGCGGGGAAGGACCCGGCCAGAGCGTCGTGTAGGGCGGCCGAGCGGGCCATGGCCTCCTCGAAGGGGCCCACCAGCCCGGCCGCCTCCAACGACTCCGGGCGGGCGAAGCCGTGCCGCGGCTAGAGAGCTTGCCACTCGATGGTGAGGAGGCGGTGGCGCTGCAGGTCTCGGAAGGCCCCGTAGTCGGACAGCACGTCGAAGCGGTAGCCGGTCCGCTCGAGGGCCCGTCCCGGCTTGTGGCGGCGGTTCGACCGCTCCCCCGTGTAGGCGCGGACCACCTGCATCTTCTCCTCCACCGACAGGCGCCGCACCCGGGCCAGGACCTGGTCCTCGGGCAGGTGGCCATAGGGATAGAGCATGCTGGCGACGAGCTTGTCCTCGCCCTCGGGGTCGTAGTCGACGAGGGTGACCATGGGCCGGGGCTCGGGCTCCTCCCCCGCCATGAGCCGATCGGCAACGTCCTCCATGGCGCCCCGGTTGGCCTCCTGGTACGCCGACCAGGCCACGCCCCGATTCGGTTGGTCCACCCGCTTCAGGAACGACGGGATGACCTTGCGCAGCTCCTCCAGCATCATGGCCGCGTACGAGCGGGCTTCGGGCAAGGCATGGGCCCGCATGCGCAGGAGGAGGGCTTCGTAGGCCTGGCCGGTGCCGTATATGCCCACGTTGGACAGCGCCGCCGCAGGCAGGATGCCCCGGAGGGCGTCGTAGGCCTTGGCCCTTATGGACTGGCGGTAAACGAAGTCGGAGTCCCCTGGGCCCTTCGGGTACGCGCTCGTGAGCCACTCCTGCATGGGGCCGAGGAGCTGGCCATAGGTGTCGAACAGGCGGTCCAGGTCACCCACGTAACGGGCGCCCAGCGGCGAGTCGAGGACCGCCGGGTCCCGGTGGTAGCGGTAGTGGCCGTTGGCGAAGCGGGTGTTGTAGGCGATGTAGCGGGTGGACTGCTCGAGATAGGCCATGAGCCGGCCCCGCTCCAGGACCTTGGTGAGCAGGTTGGACGCCTGCTCGCAGGCCAGGTGGACGCCGCCCAGCTGGGCCACCGAGTCGTCGCCGTACTCGTTGAACACCCGGTCGTAGAGCTGCTCGGCCCGGGCCAGGCCGACAGTGGCGTCCACGGTGAGATCGCCGGACATGTCGAGCTCGCCCACGAACTCGTCCAAGAAGAGCCGCCGCAGGCTCTTGGACGAGCGGGAGTAGCGGGCGAACAAGGCCCCTTTCACCACCTCGGGCAGGTTGACCAGGGCGAAGACCGGACGGTCGAGGTTGGTGAAGTAGCGCCGGAGGACCGCCTGCTCCTCGGCGGAGAAGGCCTCGCTGACGTAGAACATGGGGAGCCCGAGCGTACGACTCGGACGGCCCCCCAGTGGCGGACCCAGTGGCGGTGACCAGGATCGCTCTACACGACCACGATCAGGGCGTCGGGCTCGACCCTGACCGACAGGGACCGGGCCCGGCCGACGGGCACGCCGTCGAGGCGGACGGGCAGCGTCCGTCCCAGTTCCATCTGCACCGCCGGCGCCCGCTGCTCCTTGATCCCCGGATGCGGCAGGTGGGCTCCATGGTGGAGGCGGGGACGCACCCGGAGCACGTCGCCGATGCTCAGGTGCACGTCGTAGGCGTCGAGGAAACCGTCCCCCGGGTGGGCCCGGGGGCCCAGGTTCCACGGACGGTGGCGCCCCGACAACCACTGGGCGTTCATGACCGCGTAAGCCTGGGTCCACAACGGCGTCCGGGCCACCAGGTGGGCGACGAAGAGGTGCAGGCCGCCGTCGAGCAGGGCTTGGCCAAGGTCCACCGTGAACCTGGTGGCGTCCC
>JADDQT010000140.1:0-737 GCA_016781225.1 Actinomycetota bacterium | reverse complement strand
GCAACGCACCGGGGCGGCCCCAGCTCTGACCCTTCCTGACGGTCACGCCGCCGGCGATGGCGACACAGACGGCGGCGCCGAGGGCGTAGCTATGACGGAGGATGCCGCCACCAGGCCCCGGAAGAAACCCTCGACGGCATCCCGGGCGCTGCTCGAGGTACCGGGATCGGGAGCGACGTCGCCCAGCTGGCGCAGCAGGTCGATGAGCTGCTTGGCGTTGCGCACGAAGTCCCCTCCCGACATGTCGTCGTCGGCCAGCACCGAGTCGAGGTCCTCGCCCTTGGCCCAGTCGTACGCCATGGCCATGAACCCGGGGTCGGGCTGCCGGGTGAGGGGCAGGCCGGCCTCCTCCTCGACCAGGTTCAGCTCGGCGCAGAGCCGCTCGATGGCGAGCCAACGCTGGCGCAGGGTCTTCGAGGGGAACGACGGGGCCGGGGCGGGCCCGGCACCGCGCTGCTCGAAGGTGAAGACCGAGGCGAGCGAGGCGAGGGATGCCGGATCGAGGCCGTCGAAGTGGCCCTCGCCCAGAGTCTCGGCGATCAACAGGTCGGCCTCGTGGTAGAAGCGGGCGAGGCGCGACCCGGCATCGGTGAGCTCCCAACCGTCCACGTAGCCCCATGTCCTGAGCACGCGGAGCACCCGGTCGAACTGGCGGGCGAGGGACTCCGTTCGCCCCCGCACCTGCCGTTCCAGCCGTTGCGCCTGGCGCCGCGAGCGCTCGGCCCGCTCGGACTGGC
>JADDQT010000392.1 GCA_016781225.1 Actinomycetota bacterium | reverse complement strand
GCGGGTGAGCGACGTGCGAGCCGCCGTCTGGCTCATCTGAGCGGCCACCACCTCGGACTCTGTGGACTCGAGGCGGTCGCTGAGCTCGGCGATGCGCACGAGGAGCTCGGCCCGGCTGGCCCGCGGATCCTCCGCCGCGCCGGCGGCGGGGACGGCTTGGACGAGCATCGCCAATATCGCGATCAGGGCCACGGGCGCGGCCGAGGGGCGGGTCATCGCTAGTGTTCGTCGGCACGGGACGGGTTCGCATTGAGCGACATGACCGAAGGGGGTGGAGCCATGCGGGTCGCATTGCTGACCGGTGGCGGTGATTGCCCGGGACTGAACGCCGTGATCCGGGCTGTCGTGCGCAAGGGCGAACGTGAGTACGGCGACGACCTGATCGGCTTCACCAATGGCTGGAAGGGGGCGATCGAGGGCACCACCACGCCGCTCGACGTGGAGCACTGCCGGGGCATCCTGCCCCGGGGCGGGACGATCCTCGGCACCTCCCGCACCAACCCCTACAAGCGCGAGGACGGCGTGGAGCTGGTGAAGAAGAACCTGGAGTCCCACGGCATCGACGCCATCGTGGCCATTGGCGGCGAGGACACCCTGGGCGTGGCCAACAAGCTCTCAGGTGAGGGCGTGCAGGTGGTCGGGGTCCCCAAGACGATCGACAACGACCTCTCGGCGACGGACGTGACCTTCGGGTTCCACACCGCGGTGCAGATCTGCGCCGACGCCATCGACCGCCTACACACCACCGCCGAGTCCCACGACCGGGTCATGGTGTGCGAGGTCATGGGGCGCGGGGCGGGCTGGATCGCCACCTATGCCGGTATCGCCGGCGGTGCGGCCGAGATCCTGATCCCCGAGCAGGAGTTCGACATCGACGAGGTATCCGAGCGGATCAAGCGTCGCCACGACCAGGGGCGTTACGCCTCCATCGTGGTGGTAGCAGAGGGCGCCAAGCCCAAGGAGGGCACCATCGAGCTCAGCTCGGGGGAGACCGACCAGTTCGGCCACGAGCGCCTGGGCGGCATCGCCAACATCGTCGCCGAGGAGATCAAGGAGCGCACCGGTTTCGACACCAGGGTGACCATCCTCGGCCACGTGCAGCGCGGCGGCACCCCAACTGCCTTCGATCGCGTGCTTTCCACCCGCTTCGGCATTGCGGCCATCGACGCCGTCCACGACGGCAAGTTCGGCCACATGGTCGCCCTGCGCGGAGACGACATCGTGACCGTCTCCCTGGAGGAGGCGGTGGCCGAGCTGAAGACGGTGAGCCCAGAGCTGTTCAAGAGCGTGGCCGAGCCCTTCTTCGGCTGAGCCTCAGGTCTCCACCCGGGCCCTGGCGCGGCGCAGGAGCTCGACGAAGGGGTCGTGGAGCTGGGGAGGCGCAGCCAGTACGGTGCCGTCGTCGAAGGAGGTCACCCTGGCGCCGGCCTCGGCGGCCACCAGCCCACCCGCGGCCCAGTCCCAGGGTTGGATGCCCCGCTCGTAGTAGAGGTCCACCCGCCCGAGCGCCACCCAGCACAGGTCGAGGGCGGCTGCGCCCGCCCGGCGCACATCTCGCACCGAGGGGATGAGCTGGGCCAGCTCGGCGGCCTGGAGGCCCCTGGCCGAGGAGTCGTAGCTGAACCCTGTGGCCACCAGCGCCGTGTCCAGCCGGGCCGCGCCCTCCACGCGGAGTGGGCG
>JADDQT010000139.1 GCA_016781225.1 Actinomycetota bacterium | reverse complement strand
CGAGGTTGGTGACCAGGGCCTGGAGCGGTGCCGACGGATCACCGAGCGGGGCGGGCACGGTGTGAAGGACGGCGTCGAGGAGCGGCGCCAGGTCGCCGTCTGGGGGCGGAAGGGACACGCCTTCGACCGCCCGGCCATCCCGGGCGACGGCGGAGATGACGGGGAAATCGATGTGGCGGTCGGGCACCTCGAGGTCGAGGAAGAGCTGGTAGATCTCGTCGAGGACCTCGTGGGGGCGGGCGTCGGACCGGTCGACCTTGTTCAGCACCACCACCGCGGGAAGGTCTGCCGCCACCGCCTTGGAAAGCACGTAGCGGGTCTGCGGGAGCGGGCCCTCGGCGGCATCGACGAGCAGGAGCACTCCGTCGACCATGGCAAGTGCTCGCTCGACCTCGCCGCCGAAGTCGGCGTGGCCCGGAGTATCCACGAGGTTGACCTTCACGCCCTGCCACTGCACCGATGCCGCCTTGGCCAGGATGGTGATGCCGCGCTCGCGCTCCTGGTCGTTGGAGTCCATCACACGGTCGACCACCTCCTGGTTGGCGCGAAACACGCCGGTCTGGCGGAGAATGGCGTCGACGAGCGTGGTCTTGCCGTGGTCGACGTGGGCCACGAGGGCGACGTTTCGTATGGGTGCGGGCTCCATCGGGGACCGCGCAGCCTAACGCCCACGCCTTGGAGCCCCGGGCAGTGCCGGACGGAGTTCAGGGCTGAGGAGGGTCCTCCTGCCCTCGCTGCTGGGGTGAGGCGAGGGCGTTAGACCTTGAGTGTGAGAGGCCGACGGAGCACTTCGATGGTGGCCGGGGTCGTTCCCAGTACCTCGCCGTCGGCCTCGATCTCGAGAGGCTGCTCGCCGTGGAGGTGTACGACAGTGCCCTTCAGCTCCACGACGTTCCTGTGCGGCAGGTGACGACCCTTGTACACCTTCGGCAGGGTGGTGAAGGTGTCGGACTTCGGTCCTGTGTACACCTGCACGTCGAGCACGCCGTCGGCGGGATCGGATGATGGAGAGATGTGCATCCCTCCACCGAAGAAGCGGCAGTTCGCCAGTACCACGTTCACCGCACGCCCTTCGAATACCGGTTCGTCGTCCACCTCGACACACGCCGATCCCGGACAGTAGGAAGGCAGCACCAGGCAGAAGGCGAAGAAGTACCGCGCCGGTCCGAGCCAAGCGGGGAGGCCGGCGGCACGGCGAGCGGTGGAACCCCCCAGCCCGGCCTCGGCGATGTTGGCGAAGTACCGCACCGCCGGGCGGCCTTCTCGGTCGAGGAAGCTGATCTTGCCCACGTCGAGGGGACGTGTCTGCGAACCGGCGAGACGGTCCACCGCCTCGATCGCTTCGGTGGGAAGGTCGAAGGTCCGGATGAAGTCGCAGCCGGAACCGGCGGAGATTACGCCCAACACCGTGTCGGGATGCAGTGCGGCGTCGTCGTGCAGCAGACCGTTCACGACCTGGTGCACGGTGCCGTCGCCGCCCACCGCCACCACCAAACCGGAACCGGATTCGACCGCCCCCCGAGCAAGGCGGGAGGCGTCCCCGGGCCCCTCCGTGACACGCACCTCGTACTCCAGGCCCCGCCCACGCAGAGCCTCCTTGATGCCAGGAAGCTTCCTGCCCACCGTCCCCCTCCCCGCCCTGGGGTTGACCACGAGGGTGAGGCGCCCGAAGGGACTGGTCATTGAGCCAGCGCGTCTGCCGGGGGCATGACGTCGGCTGTCATCGGGCGGTGCAGCTACCCGGAGGTGGTGAGGTGCTCCTCGAGGAGCCGGCGAAGGTCGTGCTCTCCGAAGTGGTCGGCGATTGCACCGGCGCGGTCCTCGTCCATCTCTGCGTGATCCCTCCCGGTTCGCCCCTCGTAGGCCGGGCCACAACACTAGGAGCACGGCCCAGGGTGAAGAAGGACTCGAAGGGCGCTTCGACGGGGAGTGACGACGTGAGGGAGCCGATCCAGGACGGTGCACACGAGCACGGCCAGGAGACACCGGACAAGCCGACCGACCTCGACAAGCAGTCGTGGTCCGCAGTGCTGAAGCGGACCATCCGCGAGTTCAAGGAGGACAGCCTCGCAGACCGGGCGGCGGGCCTGACCTACTACAGCGTGCTGGCCATCTTTCCGGCCCTTCTGGCACTGGTCTCCATCTTCGGGCTCCTCGGACGCTCGGCTACACAGCCCTTGATCGACAACCTGGGCAAGGTGGCGCCGGGACCAGCCAGGGAGATCTTCATCGGTGCCATCGAGAACCTGCAGAAGAGCAAGGGCTCGGGCGGCATACTCTTCGTCGTCGGGCTCGCCGGGGCCTTGTGGTCCGCGTCCGGCTACGTCGCCGCCTTCATGCGTGCGTCGAACGCGATCTACGACGTCGAGGAGGGGCGGCCCTTCTGGACGAAGATCCCTGTGCGGATCGGGGTCACCCTCGTCCTCGTCGTGCTGCTGGCGGCCAGCGCCATCGGTGTGGTCCTCACCGGCGGCCTGGCCGAACAGGTGGGGAAGCTTCTGGGGCTCGGCGAATCGGTGGTCACGGTGTGGGAGATCGCAAAGTGGCCGGTCATGCTCCTCCTCGTCAGCGTGATGCTCGCCATCCTCTACTGGGCATCACCGAACGTGAAGCAGCCGGGCTTCCCATGGGTGAGCCCCGGGGGGCTGCTCGCAGTGCTGCTGTGGGTGGCGGCCTCGGCGGCCTTCGCCGTGTACGTGGCCAACTTCGGCTCCTACAACAAGACCTACGGGTCGCTCGGCGGGCTGATCATCTTCCTCGTCTGGCTATGGCTCTCGAACGTCGCCGTGCTACTCGGCGCCGAATTCAACGCCGAGCTCGAACGCGGACGCCAGATCGAGGCAGGCCAGGAGCCGGACAAGGAACCCTTCCTCGAACCGCGGGACACCAGGAAGATGAAGGCTCAGTAGTAGGGAGTTCAGCCCTCCGCCTTCTTCTCGGCCTTCTCCACGCCGTCTGTGGACGCCGCTTTACCCCCATCGCCCGAGCGGTCCCAGACGTCGCGCTGCGGGAAGGGGATCTCGATCCCCTCCTCCTCGAACGCCGCCTTGATCCTGGCGCTGACGTGCCGGGCCACCTTGAACTGTGCCGACGGAAGGGTCTTCACCACCAAGCGGATGGAGATCCCGTCCGGGCCGAGGTCCTCCGCCCCGAGGACCTCAGGTTCCTCCAGGATGACGTCGCTCCACTCCTCGCTCTTGGCGATGTCGTCGAGCGTGCGCTTGACGACCTCGCCGGCGAAGTCGACGTCGGTGTCGTAGGCCACGTCCACGTCCAGCAGGGCCCGGGACCACTTCTGGGACTTGTTCCCGATGCGCTGGATGGTCCCGTTCGGGATGTGCCAGACGATTCCGTCGTCGTCGCGCAACCGGGTTGTCCGCAGGCTGACGGCCTCGACGGTGCCGCTGGCGGGTCCGGCGTCGATGATGTCACCCACGCCGTACTGGTCCTCGACCAGCATGAAGATCCCCGTGATGAAGTCGCGGACAAGGTTCTGGGCGCCGAATCCGAAGGCGACGCCGACGATGCCGGCGCCGGCGATGAGGGGCCCGAGGTTGAGCCCGAGCTCGCCCATCACCATCAGCGCCGCCACCACCCACACGGCGAAAGAGGCGATGCTGCGCAGCAGCGCGCCGATGGTCTGGGCCCGCTGGGCAGCGCGCGCGCTTTCGATCTGGTCGCTCTTGAGCAGGGCGACCGGAGCGTGCTGGCGGAACGAACCGAGCCGGTGCTGCACCTTCTCGCCGGTCATCCCCTGCACGAAGCGCCCGATGACCCGCCCGATGAGGCGGGTGGCCACGAAGGCCAACAGGAGGATGAGCAGGATCTTGGCGGGCTTGACGATGACGGTGTCGGCGACGCCGGCCAGGAGCTCGTTGTGGGTCGCCCGGTAGATGGCCAGGCACACCGAGCTGGCTTCCTCGGCGGGCCCGCAGGCGGCGATCTCGTCGGCCGGGCGCCCACCCGCTTGAGCCAGCATGGCGATCACTGGCGCGGTGAACATCGACCACTCCCCTTCTGCGGCTTGCATCCTTCATACCAGACGACCTTGGATGGGCGTTGGAGGAGGATCGATGACTCGAACGCGGACCCTCGCCCTGGTACTCGCAGGAGGCGCCGGGAGCCGGATGGGCGCACTAACTGACACCAGGGCCAAGCCGGCTCTTCCCTTCGGCGGTGTCTACCGCCTCGTCGACTTCCCGCTCAGCAACTGCTCCAACAGCGGGATGGAGGACGTGTGGGTCATCCAGCAGTACGAGCCGTACACGCTGGAGGGGCACTTGGCCAACGGCCGGCCTTGGGACCTCGACCGGACCACAGGGGGCCTCCTGATCCTCCACCCCTTTCTGGGGAGCGACGGCGAAGGCTTCCCTGAGGGCAACGCCGACGCCCTCTGGCGTCACCACCGCCTGATCACCGAGTTCGATGCCGACGTCCTCCTGGTGCTCAGCGCCGACGCCGTCTACACCTTCGACTACCGCGATCTCGTCGACACCCATCTGGCCACGGGTGCCGA
The DNA here is from genome assembly GCA_016781225.1 of Actinomycetota bacterium. Classification (GTDB taxonomy): domain Bacteria; phylum Actinomycetota; class Acidimicrobiia; order Acidimicrobiales; genus YB1-3. The sequence continues at coordinate 1,231 of JADDQT010000139.1, read as the reverse complement.
CGTGACCATGGCCACCACCACCGTGAAGGAGAACCCCGGTCGATTCGGCGTCATCACCGCTGACGGCGACGGCCGGGTTCGGGACTTCGAGTACAAGCCGTCGGCACCCAAGAGCGACGTGGTGACCATGGAGATCTTCACCTACCGGCCCTCGGCCCTGCTCGGGACCCTCGAAGAGCTGGCCGAGGAGGGCGAGGAGCGATCCGACTTCGGCCACGGGCTGCTGCCCCGGCTGGTCTCGCACGCAAAGGCCTTCGAGCACCGCTTCGAGCACTACTGGCGGGATCTGGGGACGACGGAGGCGTACTGGGAGGCCCACCAGGACCTGCTCCAAGGCGCCGCGGTCGACCTGCACGACCCTCGCTGGCCCATCCGTACCAGTGGTGGCCATCAACCGCCGGCTCGCATCACCCGGAGCGGGACCGTTCACGATTCCCTTGTCTCGCCGGCTTCCACGGTGGCCGGCCGCGTGGTCGATTCGGTGCTCTGCCCGGGCGTGGTGGTGGAGGAAGGCGCGGTGGTCGATCACGCCGTGGTGCTGGACCATGCGGTGATTCGCGCCGGCGCGCACGTGGAGCAGGCCATCGTCGACGCAGGGGCCGACGTGGCGTGCGACGAAGAGGTGCGGGGAGGAGACGACTCCGAGAACCCCATAGCGGTGGTGACTGGCGCCCGTTGACCACCGGGCGGGCGGTTAGCGTCAACGGATGGCATCTCTGCAGAAGCCCGAGGTCACCGTCCCCGGCGGACAACCGCCGTCCGGCCTACAGGTCGAGGACATTGAAGTAGGCACTGGCGAGGAGGCCACCACCGGCTCCCAGGTCGACGTTCACTACGTCGGCGTCTCGTGGTCGAACGGCCGCCAGTTCGATGCCTCCTGGGATCGGGGCTCCACTTTCTCGTTCGGGCTCGGTGGTGCCCAGGTCATCGCCGGCTGGGATCAGGGAGTCGTGGGGATGAGAGAGGGTGGGCGGCGCCGGCTGACGATCCCGCCCGAGCTCGGTTACGGCAGCCGGGGTGCAGGCGGCGTGATCGGGCCCAACGAGACGCTGGTCTTCGTGGTCGACCTGGTCAAAGTTCGGGTTTGACCTCGGGGATGTGCCGAGTCCGTTCCGGCCTGGGCACTGGTTGTGCTTTGCGCCGTGCCGTGCTCGGCGTGATGGCCCTGGCCGGGGTCACGGGCGGGGCGTGCAGCGGCGCGGGGACCGGGGACGCCACGTCGCCGTCGACG
>JADDQT010000391.1 GCA_016781225.1 Actinomycetota bacterium | reverse complement strand
CGGCCAGCACGGAGATCTCCCGCTCCACCCGAGCGGCGAAGGTGCGTGTGTCCTCGCCGCGGTCCGGGCACAGGGGCCGGCCGAAGCTGACCCTGGTGGAGGAGGGGCGGATGCCCTTGGCCCCCTTCTTCTGTATGCGCCGGGTGCCGGCCAGATGGACGGGCACGACGGGCGCACCCGTGCGCTGAGCCAGGTACGCGGCGCCGGCTCGGTGGGCCCGGCCCCACCCGTCGACGCTGCGGCCTCCCTCGGGGAAGATGACCAGGCTCCAGCCGTCTTCGATCAGCTCGGCGCCCAGCCGGGTGGACTGCGGGCTGACCCGGATTCGCTCGATGGGGATGGCGCCGATGCTGAAGGCGGAGAGGGCCGACTTCCAGTGCGTGTCGAAGAAGGTGTCGGCAGCGGCTGCGATGGCGGTGCGGTGGCGGATGCGCTCCGGCAGAGCGGTGAGCAGCAGCGGGGTGTCGACGTGGCTGGCATGGTTGGCGGCGAAGATGACCGGGCCCCTCATGGCCTCCAGACGGTCGAGGCCCTCGATCGTGGGTGAGGCGAGGGCGTGCACCAGCGGCCGGGTGACGCCGTCGAGCACAGCGGCCCGTACCAGCCGGACGGGGTAGCGCCGTGCCCAACCGGTGTCGTAGTTCACGCCAGTGCGCTGCTCGGGTCGCGACCGGGGAATGCCTGTAGGCCATGTGGGCGCCCCGTAGGGAAAGCGCACCGGCAGCCTGGGCAGCCTGGGCACCCTCACTTGACGTCGGCGATGAGCAGCGGAGGCGTGTGCATGTGGGTGATCGACGGGTCGCGCCCCACCACGTCCTCGGCCATCTCCAATGCGTCCCTCATGGTGGAGGCGGGCTTGAAACCCATGCGCCTGACGGCCTTCGGGTCGCCGCCGACCAGGATCACGCCTCCCAGGTGCTGGAGGGCGTGGGCACACCAGTACCACATGTAGAAGGGGTGCACCCCGTGGTAGGCGTAGCTGGTCCGGTACAGGTGGACGTACCAGGGGTCGGTGGCGAAGCCCTCCTCGAACTTGGACTCGATCTCCAGCGGGTCGGTGGTCTCGGCCAGCACCTGCTCGAAGAAGTCTATGTAGCTCGGGTGGTGCACGGGGTGGAAGGCCCACGGCGTGGGGTGGCGCATGATCAGCACACCGCCCTCGCGCACCAGTGGCTTGCCCCGGTAGAGGTTGAAGAAGTACCCGAGCCCCAGGCACGCCACGAGGATGGGGTTCATGATCGAGTTCACGTTGTAGGGACAGATGTAGGGCAGGCCCATGGTGAGGATGTCGGTCTGTCCGTGAACCTCGACCAGCTGCTGGCGGTACACGTTCTGGGTGGTCACCTCGTGCACGGCCTCCACCTCGCCCGCCTGCACGCTCTGCATCTGGTGAGGGGAGCGGATCGACTGGAAGATGGCGTGGGCCAGCCGTGCCGGGGTGCGGTCGAGCGACTTGCTGACTCCGAGGAAGGTGGCCCGGTCGCGCGCCGTCCACTCCCACTCCCGTCGCTGTAGGAAGGCGAACTGCTCGGGGAAGGTGTTGGTGTTGAGGGTGGTCTCGATCTGGAAGACCTTGATCCCACAGGCCGCGATGTGCCGGCCCATCCGCCAGTTGCTGGAGTGCAG
>JADDQT010000390.1 GCA_016781225.1 Actinomycetota bacterium | reverse complement strand
TTGCAGCGGACGAGGCCGCCTGGCGCCTGCCGCCGATCTCGGTTGGTCGGCGCGACCGCTCCCCGGTCCTGCCGGCCTATGAGGTGATCCGTCTCCCACTGCGTTTGCCGCCCTTGCCTTCGCCGCCCTTACCATGCCCCACTCTCCCCAACCTGCTCTGCCTGGCTGGAGCCCAACCCCGGCTGTGCATGCGTCCCCACTTCGGCCAGTTTCAAACCTGGTGCTCTCGGGGACTGCTGGTTTCGCCGCCTCCAGGTCACGAGCTCGGTAAGGGCACGGTGAGGGGGACCTCGATCGGAGGCACGTTCGGCGGAGGGGCGTCCACCTTCGGCGGGCTGACCGGGAGGTCCACGTCGACCTCGATGGGCGGGACGCCACCGCCGATCCCCAGCTGGGAGAGGTCGATCTTCACCACCAGGCGGGACGCGCCACGGGCCGAAGGCGTGACCTCGAGAGCCGGATCGGCCGGCGAAGCCGAAGCGGTGGACGGCGCCACGGAGGGTGGGGCGACGGGGACCGGCGCGGTCGTGGTCGGCGCCGGCGGAGCAACGGTGCGCGGAGCGGTGGGCTCCGGAAGGTCGGCGACCGGAGCGCGGGCCACTGGGTCGACCACAGGGGACGGCGTCTGGATGGTGCCCGAGACGGTGAGCAGCCCAACCGCAGTGGCCGCACCGGCGCTGGCGGCCACCTGGCGCCCCGTCGCAGCGAAGGCTGTGGCCAGCCTGGGTCCAGACAGGAGGAGGGGGAGCTGGGCCAGCCAGGCGACCGGACCGACGATCCGTCGCATCCTGCCGAGGGAGGCGGTGAGGAATGCCCGGACCACCATCGGGTCGAACTGGTTCCCGGAGGCGCAGCAGGCGAACTCCTCCCGAGCCGTCCGGCTGCTCTTGGCCCGTTGATAGGGCCGGGGCGAGGTCATGACCTCATAGGCGTCCGCCACGGCGACGATGCGGGCTCCGAGGCTGATCTCGGTACCGGACAGGCCCTTGGGATAACCGCTCCCGTCCCAGCGCTCGTGGTGCTGCTCGATGGCGCCCGCCCACGGGCCGAGCCAGCCTCGCAGGGAGGCGGTGATCCTGGCGCCGTCCTCGGGATGGCGGTGGAGCACCTTCCACTCCTCCGGAGTGAGCGGTCCGGGCTTGTTCAGGATTCGAGGCGGTGTGTGCAGCTTGCCCACGTCGTGCAGTAGCGCCGCCCATCGCAGGCGCTCCCGGTCGTGGGGCGGCAGGCGGAGCTCCTCGGCCAAGAGGTCGTTGAAAGCACGGACCCGCTCGCTGTGCCCCCGTGTCCGCCGGTCATGAGCGCTGATGGCCGCGACCAGGGTGAGGATCGTCGCCGCTGCCTTGGTGGGCTCGTCGTCGATCCCGTGGTCCCGGGCGTGCGCGAGGCGCTGCTCAAGGTGACGGAGGGTGCCGGCCTTGAAGGCCATTCGCATGCGGTCCGGTGCCTTGTCCGGGAAGACGATGGCGAGGTTGAGGAGCTGAGCGAGAGGAAGCAGGCGGCGAGCCACCCGGTGGACGCCGAGCAATACCAGAGTGGGGATGGCGATCACGGCCAGCCACCAGAGGAGCGAGGCGGTGGCGGTGTGCGGACGGGGCAGCAACCACGTGGCGAGGACGGCGGACAGCGTCGTCGCCGCCAAAGAAACCGCGAGCACCACCGTCCTGACCAGGGTGCTGAGCACCG
>JADDQT010000138.1 GCA_016781225.1 Actinomycetota bacterium | reverse complement strand
CGCCCGTTGCACGCTCTGGCGCCAGCCCGTGGCGCCGGCGTGCTCGAGGAAGAGAAAAACGCCTTCGGGGGCCAGCGCTCGGCGAATCCGAGCGAGGGTTGCGTGGAGGTCGGCCACACGACACAGGACGAAGGTGGACGCCACGGTGTCCACCGAGCCGTCCTCCACGGCGTCGAGGTCGGCCCCAACCTCGGGCGTGATCTGCAGGACTCGGCCCCCGATGGGAACGTCGCCGGTCGCCTCTGCGCCTTGCAGCCGCTCATGCGCCTGCTCATGCAAAGGCGCCCGGCGCCACCGCCGGCCGAGCTCGACATGAGACCACTGCGTCCACGGAACGGCCGCCGTGTTCCCCGACTTCTCCCCAATGTTGTCCACAAGGGGGGATAACGGCAACGGTGCCGTCTGCGGCAACGGTACGCCCTGCCGCACCGACCTCACCAAGGCCGCCGGGAGCTGGGCCCCGCGCTGCGCGCTGGCCGGCGCCGGGTCCACCGCCGGCCCGAGAAGCGCCACGAGGACCGCTGGGTGGTGGGCGCCTCCACCTGCCGAGTCGCCGACGAGCCCGACCACACGGCGTCGACGGCGGCCACGATGGCCGCCACCACCTGGGGTGACGCCGGGGGCCGCACTTCGTGCACCATCGCCGCCGGGGAGGGTGGCTCAGAGGGGGACGTTGCCATGCTTCCTCGCCGGGGGCTCTGCCCGCTTGGACCGGAGCAGGGCCAGGCCGCGGACCAGCACATCGCGGGTGTCCGCCGGGTCGATGACGTCGTCGACGTAGCCGCGCTCGGCGGCGAGGTACGGGTTCACGTGGATCTCGGCATACTCCTTGGCCAGCTCGGCCCTGCGAGCGGCGTGATCCACAGCCTCAGCCAGCTCCCTGCGATGCAGGACCTCGACCGCCGCCTGGGGCCTCATGACCGCCACCTCGGCCGCGGGCCAGGCATAGGCCAGGTCGGCCCCGATGGCCTTGGAGTTCATGACCACGTAGGCGCCCCCGTAGGCCTTCCGGGTGATCACCTGGATGCGGGGCACGGTGGCCTCGCAGAAGGCGTACAGCAGCTTGGCGCCGTGCCGGATGACGCCACCGTGCTCCTGGTCGGTGCCGGGCAGGAACCCGGGCACGTCCACCAGCGTCACCAGCGGCAGCCGGAAGGCGTCGCACGTGCGCACGAACCGGGCCGCCTTCTCCGAGGCGTCGACGTCGAGCACCCCGGCCAGGACTCCGGGCTGGTTGGCCACGATGCCCACCGGGTGGCCATCGAGGCGGGCCAACGTGCACACGATGTTGGGGGCCCAGTCGGCAAAGCACTCGAGCAGCTCGCCGCCGTCGACCACGGCCTCGATGACCGTCCTCACGTCGTAGGGGTCGTTGAGCCCAGCCGGCAGGAGCTCTACCAGCTGGGCCACAGGATCGTTCCCATGCCCGGACGGCGCCGCCGGAACCGACGTGAGGGGCGGCTCCTCCTCGCAGCTCGACGGAAGGTACGCCAGGAGGCGTCGCACGTCGTCCAGGCACGTCTTCTCGTCGGAGCTGACGAAGGTGCACAGCCCAGAGCGGGTGGCGTGAGGCGTGGCCCCGCCCAGCTCCTCCGGTGTCACGTCCTCGCCGGTCACGGCCCGGACGACGTCGGGGCCGGTGATGAACATGTGGGAGATGCCCTGGACCATGAAGATGAAGTCGGTCATGGCCGGGCTGTAGACGGCGCCACCGGCGCAGGGGCCGAGGATCACGCTGATCTGGGGGATGACACCCGAGGCGGCCACGTTGCGGCGGAAGATCTTGCCGTACATGTCGAGCGAGACGACACCCTCCTGGATGCGGGCGCCGGCACCATCGTTGATGCCGATCATGGGCACGCCCGCGGACACCGCCAGGTCCATGGCCTTGTGCACCTTCTCGGCGAAGACCTCGCCCAGCGAGCCGCCGTAGACCGTGAAGTCCTGGCTGAACAGGCACACACTGCGGCCGTCGACGGTGCCGAATCCGGTGACCACGCCGTCGGTGTAGGGGCGGTGATCGTCGAGACCCATCCCCTGTGACCGGTGGCGGGCCAGCATGTCGAGCTCACGGAACGACCCGTCGTCGAGCAGGTAGTCGATCCTCTCCCGGGCGGTCATCTTGCCCCGGGCGTGCTGGCGCTCGACGGCCTTCTCCGAGCCGGCGTGGAGGGCCTCGTTCCTGCGCCTTGCCAGCCCCTCGCGGTGCGGTGTCATCGCGTGGTCCGCCACGTGCAGGAGGCTAGTTCTTCATCCAATGCAGCCCGTGTGGCCCCCTGGCCACCCTGCCTATGGTCATTCCGTGCTCGAGCCGTCGACCCGACCGATCGAACCCCCGCCCACCTCGTGGGCCTTCCCCGATCCCACGCGGGCCGGCGACGAGCTGGTGGCCGTCGGTGCCGACCTCGACCCCGGCACCGTCCTCGCCGCCTACCGGTTCGGCTTGTTCCCGATGCCCCTCGGAGGTGCCGAGTCCGGGGGCGTGGTCGGGTGGTGGTCCCCCGATCCCCGCGGCATTGTGCCGCTCGGAGAGCTGCACGTGAGCCGCTCGCTGCGCAAGTCCTGCCGGCGCTTCGACATAGCCGTGGACACCGCCTTCGAACAGGTCGTCGACGCCTGCGCCGACCCCGGGCGGTCCCACGGGTGGATCTCTGCCGACGTCCGTGAGGCCTACGTGGCGCTGCACCGCCTGGGCTGGGTCCACAGCGTGGAGGCATGGTCAAGGGACGACGGTTCGCTGGCGGGCGGGCTCTACGGAGTGGCCATCGGCGGACTGTTCGCCGGTGAGTCGATGTTCCACCGGCGCAGCGACGCCTCCAAGGTGGCCCTGGTGGGCCTGGTGGAGCTGTTGCGGAGCGGGGGGGCGAGCCTCCTCGACGTTCAGTGGTGCACTCCCCATCTGGCCAGCCTGGGTGCGGTGGAGGTCAGCCGCCGCCACTACATGGGGCTGCTGGCCGAGGCCCTCGCCCGCCCGCTCCCCGCGGTCTGGAGGAAGTAGCCGCCAGGAATGGTGGTCGGATTCCCAGGGCGCCTATGGCCCGACGGCCAGGGCGGAGGCGCGCTCCGCCAGGTGAGGGGCCCGCAGGCGTTCGCACACCTCTGAGAAACCTTCGGTCGGGCCCTTCCAGGCGAGATCCTCCACCGTCGCCCGCAACGAGCGGTCCACTCGCAGCGTTGCCAGGTCGCGGAACAGCAGGGCGAGCTCCCACTGCTCGTGCAGGACGTTGGCCAGAGAGCGGGCCCCTCGCACGTCCACCTGCCAGCGCTCGCCGAGTCGAGGTACGTCCTCCAGGTGGTGGTAGCGGGCGAGGACGGCCGAAGCCGCGGCTTTGCCCCAGCCCTTGACGCCGGGAAACCCGTCGGCCGAGTCTCCGACCAGTGCCAGCCAGTCGGGCACCGACGGGGGCGTCACCCCGAAACGGGCGAGCACGCCGGCCTCGTCGGTGGTCACGCCCTTGCGCTGGTCGTGCTGGACCACCCTGTCACCCACCACGCACTGGGCCAGGTCCTTGTCCGGCGTGTGGATGACCACCTGTGCGACGGAGTGGTCCTCCATGGCCACCACCGCGGCGGACGCCAGGGCGTCGTCGGCCTCCAGGTCGACCATGGGCCAAACGACCACGCCCATGGCGCCGAGCGCCTCCTCGACCAGCGGGAACTGGCCGAGCAGGTCCTCGGGCAGCCCGCTTCCGTCCTTGTATCCAGGCCAGAGGCGGTTGCGGAAGGACTCGATCACGTGATCGGTGGCCACCCCCACGTGGGTGGCGCCCGCCTCCATCAGACCGAGCACGAATCCCAGCACGCCCCTGGTGGCGGCCGAGCCGGACCCCTTGGCCCGGGCCGCGGCGGGCACGCCGTAGTGGTGACGGAACAGCTCGTAGGTGCCGTCGACGAGGTGGACCCTCACCGGCGGATCGCTCATGGCCGGATCGGGCTCACTCCTGGTGAGCGTGAGGCGGCTCCACGTGTCCGCCCAGCGCCTGCCAGACGGCCTGGACAGTCTCGAAGGCCCGGTCGGCGGGAAGCTGATCCAGCGCCTGCATCACTTCGTCGGGGGCGTGGTCGTCCTCGGCGGCGGCAATGAGGTCGTCCCGGCGGGCGGGGAAGCGGGCCCCGGCGAGGTGGGCCGACAGCTCAGCCCGCTTCTCCAGCTCGGCGTCGGTGAGCTCCATACCGGGGAGGGCCTCGTCGAGGCGCCTCCCCGGCGCCACGGCCGGATCCTCCTGAAGGCGGCCCTCCTGGGCCCTCGACTCCTCGGCGGCGCCGCCGTGGGTGAGGGAGTCGACCTCATGGGCCAGGGCCTCGTCCATCCTCGGGCTGTGCTTGTTGCTCTCTCGATCCATGGTGGGCATTCTGCACCGCTGGCCCGCCTCACCGACAGCAGCTAGGCCTCCACGTCCCGGCGGCCCTGCAGCGCCCGGCCCAACGTCAGCTCGTCGGCGTACTCCAGGTCTCCGCCCACCGGCAGACCGGACGCGATCCGGGTGACCTTCAGGCCGGCTGGGGCCAGCAGCCGAGCCAGGTACATGGCGGTGGCCTCACCCTCGATGTTGGGGTTGGTGCAGAGGATCACCTCGGTGATGCCCTCGGCCTGGACCCGTGCCAGGAGCTCCCGGACTCGCAACTGCTCCGGGCCGATGCCCTCGATCGGGCTGATGGCCCCCTGGAGGACGTGGTAGCGGCCCCGGTACTCCTGGGTCTTCTCCACCGCCACGATGTCGCGCGGCTCCTCCACCACGCACACCACGGCTGCGTCCCTACGGTCGTCGAGGCAGATCTCGCACGCCTCCCCCTCGGCCACGTTGAAGCAACGCCGGCAGAAGGAGATGCGCTCCTTCATCTCACTGATCGCCCGAGCCAGCCGGAGGGCGTCCTCCGCCGGCAGCTTGAGCAGGTGGAAGGCGATGCGCTGGGCCGACTTGGGGCCCACGCCGGGCAGGCGGCCCAGCTCGTCTATGAGGTCTTGGACGGCGCTGGCGTACAACTAATGCGACCCGGGGCCGGGTGTCCCGGGATCGAGCCCGCCCAGGCCTGCACCGCCCAGGCCGAGGCTGCTGAGGTCGAGGCCGCCGAGGGCCTGCTGGCCCAGGCTTCGAGCCTGGGCCACGGCGTCATTGCATGCCGCCAGGACCAGGTCCTCCAACATGGACGCGTCCTCCCGGTCCACTGCCTCGGGGTCGATGCTCACCGACTGGAAGTCCATGTCCCCGGTTACGCGCACCTTCACCACCCCCCCGCCGGCTTGGCCCTCCACAACCTGCTGGGCGGCGGCCGCCTGCGCCTCGGCCAGCTGGTTCTGCATGGCTTGGGCCTGCTGCAACAAGGCCTCCAGGTCGAAGCCCTCGTTCATGCTCGACGGACCCGTCACTTGACCTCCTCGGCGCCGGGGAACGCCTGCATCAGGCGGTCCTCGATGGAGGCTACCGGCGGAACGTCGTCGATCGGCTCACCTGCCGGCCCGTCCTCCTCGTCGTCGACCTCGCCCTCCGGCACTGGCGTGCTGGCGCTGGCCTGCGCCGCCGTCTCCACCACCAGCCGGAGCCCGACCGGTCTGCCGAAGTGGGCGGATAGGGCCCCTTCGACCTCGGCCCTGACGTCCTGGCAACGGTCGCGATGCATCCCGTTGGGAAGGGCGAAGACGGCCTTCTCGCCGTCCACGGCGAGGAAGCGACCGGCGGCGAACCGGGACTTGGCCCTCGGCGACAGCGAGGCGAGGACGACGTCACCCCAGGCGAGGGTCAACTCGTCCCGCGAGGGCATGGAGGCGGA
>JADDQT010000389.1:974-1679 GCA_016781225.1 Actinomycetota bacterium | reverse complement strand
CGATCGAGAGGGCTCGAAGGGCTCCCGCCTCAGCAGTGATCGAAGGGATGGCGAGCGGCGTTAGGGTGGCCGGCATGATCAAGAGATTCCGGAAGAAGCTGACCCGTCTCTCGCTGTTCGGCGCTGCCGCCGGCGCAGCGGTCTACTTCCTGGACCCCCGTAGCGGCCGAGGCCGGCGGGCTCGGGCCAAGGACCAGTTTCGAGCCAAGCTCCGCCGCACCGCCGATCAGGCGTCGAGCACTGCGACGCACGTGGAGAACAAGTTCGAGGGCGCCACTTCCAGCGTCAGCCAGCCCGGCGGGGAGGCTCCGGACGACGACAAGACGCTGGTCGACAAGATCAAGAGCGAGGTCCTCGGCGGGTCGGAGTACGCGGGCCACGACGTGGTGGTCGACGCGGCCAACGGCCTTGTCACCCTGCGCGGCCAAGTCGAGCGTCCGGAGCACATCGACGGGCTTCAGACCGCCGTGAGCTCGGTACCCGGAGTGCGCCAGGTCGAGAACTACCTTCACCTGCCTGGGTCCCCGGCACCTAACAAGCAGGACTCTCTGGGCACCTGAGGTCTGAGCCCGGCCCTCGTCCCGGTGCGCATTCCCGTCGCCGGCGCCGAACTCGGGGCGGACGTGGTCCTGCCCGAGGGCGCCGGCGGCCTGGTTCTCTTCGCCCACGGCAGCGGCAGCGGCCGCCACAGCCCCCGCAACCGCC
>JADDQT010000389.1:0-878 GCA_016781225.1 Actinomycetota bacterium | reverse complement strand
TGCGCTTCGACGTCGGCCTCCTCGCCTCCCGGCTGGTTGCCATCACGGAGTGGCTCCAGTCCAACCCGGCTGCGTCTGGGCTGGCCGTGGGGCTGTTCGGCGCCAGCACCGGTGCCGGAGCCGCTCTGAAGGCGGCTGCAGAGGCGCCCACCGCCTGTCGGGCCATCGTCTCCCGGGGGGGACGTCCCGACCTGGCCGGTGATGCTCTGGCCTCGGTGCGAGCTCCCACCCTGCTCATCGCCGGCGCCATGGACCCTACGGTCGTCGAGCTCAATCAGGAAGCCTTCGAGCAATTGCACTGCACGAAGCGCCTACGCATCGTGCCCGGCGCTTCGCACCTGTTCGAGGAGCCCGGCACCCTGGACGAGGTGGCTCGCCTGGCCCAGGACTGGTTCCGGCGCCATCTCGCCGGCGGCCCCGACGGGCTGTACTCGACGGGGTAGGTTCGAGAACCGTGCAGGACTACGACGATCGCACTGCCCTGGTGGTCGTCGACGTACAGAACGACTTCGCCGATCCCAGTGGCGGCCTTCCGGTGCCCGGTGGCCAAGAGGTGGTGGCCGTGGTCAACGACGAGATCGACCGGGCCGGCCGATCCGGCTCCATGGTGGTGTACACACAGGACTGGCACCCGCCCAGCACGCCCCATTTTCGGACCGAGGGTGGGTTGTGGCCGGTCCACTGCGTTCAGGGAACGTGGGGCGCCGAGCTGCATCCCGATCTCGAGGTGGTGGGTCAGGTCATCCAGAAGGGCACCGGAGGCGAGGACGGCTACTCGGGGTTCACCGTGCGCGACCCCACCAGCGGCGACGAGGCAGACACGGCCCTCGAGAGCATTCTCCGGCGGGCCTCCGTGGAGAAGGTTGTCGTTGCCGGCC
>JADDQT010000017.1:14669-16737 GCA_016781225.1 Actinomycetota bacterium | reverse complement strand
CGGCCCCAACCCCACACCCGGCCCCAACCCCACACCCGGCCCCAACCCCACACCCGGCCCAGAAACCAAGAAGCAGTTCGACGCCAGGCAGAGAAGGGAGAAGAAGGCGTTCGACGCCGGGCAGAGGGAGGAGAAGAAGAGCTTCGACCGCGAGCAGGACGCTGAGGAGGACGCCTTCGACGCTCGCCAAGACCTGGAGCGGGAGAGCTTCGAGCAGCAGCAGAGGAGCGAGAGGGAAGCGTTCAATCGACGGCAGGCGGCGGAGGAGGAGCTCTTCGATGCTCGGCAGAGAGCAGAACGGGATGCCTTCGACGCCCGTGAAGGCGACGAGGAGGACGACACGGACGACTGAGAGAGCCTGGCCGAACTGCCCGGTGAGGCTCGGGCCGGGCGGCCAGCGGCGTCAGGTTCGGTCCTGTCCTCCGGCCGCCCTCCAGGCGAGCGCCTCGTCGAGGAGGACGAGGTCCTTCTCGAGGCGGACCACCGTGCCTGCTTCGGAGTCCGAGTCGAAGTTCACCCGATCCACGAGGGCACGCATGAGCTCGACGCCACGCCCCCGCTCCGCCGCGGGATCGGATCGGCCGGATCTGCCGTCGAAGCCCTGGCCAGTGTCGACCACTGTGATGATGCACTGGCGGTCGTCGAGGCTCACTCCCACCTTGTACTCGGCTCCCGGCAGGCTGTACTTCAACGCGTTGGTGCATGCTTCGGAAAGAGCCACCTCGATGTCATCCCCGCACTCGGCGTCCACCCCGATCCCGCGCAACGCGTTGCGGCAGAGATGGCGGACGACAGGGATGCTCGCCTCGTCGCGCGGCAGCTGAAGCTCCAGGTTGATCTCCACGTCACGCCTCCTTGGCAGCGGTGATCATTCCCATGGACGGCCCGTGCCAAGCCTCTGTCCGCCGACGCTGAGCACACGTCTGCCCAAATAGGCTCCTGACCATGGGACCGGCGCAGCTGTGGGACGAGGGTGAGGCGCCCGTCCGGCGCGTGAGCCTCGTCCGTCTCAGCACCGAGATTGCCCGCTCCTTGGCCGGAGTGGGCCGTGTGGCCGTCGAGGGCGAGGTGGTTCGGCCCAAGAAACACCCCGGGGGTACCTACTTCACGTTGCGGGATCGCGCCGCCCAGATATCGGTGCGCTGTCCGGCATCGAGGATCAGCCGGTGCCGTGCCGTGGCGGGGGAGCGGGTGCTGGTGACGGCGACGCTCGGATGGACTCCGGAGCGAGGTCAGCTCCAACTGACGGCCGACGAGGTGGTGCCGCTGGGGGAGGGAGCGATAGCCGCGGCCATCGTCGAGCGGCGGGAGCGCCTGGCCGCCGACGGACTCATCGATCGACCTCGGCGGTCCGTGCCCCAGCTTCCGGCCGTCATCGGCGTGATATGCGGCAGCGAGGCCGCGGTGCGCGAAGACATCGATTCGGTGGTGGCAGCGCGTTACCCGGGGTACCCGATGGCCTACCTGGTCACGAACGTGTCCGGCCCGGGCGCAGCGGACGCTGTCATCGAATCGCTGCGGGCTCTCGACGCCCGGCCCGACGTGGAGGTCATCCTTCTCGCTCGAGGGGGCGGCGATGCCGCTCAGCTGCTTCCGTTCAGCGATGAGGCACTGTGCCGGACCATCTGCGAGACGGGTACTCCGGTGGCGTCGGCCATCGGCCACCACGGCGACAGCCCTCTGTGCGACGAGGTGGCCGACCTGCACTTCGGCACACCATCACTGGCCGCCGCCGCTCTGCTCCCTCACCGGGCGGAGCTCGAGGCAGACCTCGACCGCCTCCGGGAACGGCGCCGGGTCATGATCGAGCACGCCGCAGCGGCAGCGGCCGGCCGCCTGGAGCAATTGGATCCGGAGCGCGCGCTGCGGACGGGCTTCGAGGTGGCCGCCCGCCGGCTGGACCAGTCATCGGCGAGGCTGAGGCTCGTGCATCCCGCTCGCTCGGTCGAGGATGCCTCCGCCCGCCTGAGCCGAGTTGGATGGCGGGGCCCGCTGAGCCGCCGTGTTGTTCAAGAGCGACAGCGCCTTGGCGGGCAGCGCCGGCATCTGGAGGCGCTGTCGCCGGCCC
>JADDQT010000017.1:0-14651 GCA_016781225.1 Actinomycetota bacterium | reverse complement strand
TGTTGCGTCGGGGCTACGCCGTCGTCCGCACGGAGGACGGGTCGGTCGTGCGCAACGCCGGCGAGACCCGACCCGGTGACACCATCGAGGTGCAGCTGGCGGCCGGGAGCATCACCGCTTCGGTGGAGCAGGTGAACCAGTGACCGATCCTCCCGGCGACGCCCCGTCGACGGCGCCGGAGTCGATGTCCTACGAACAGCTCGTAGAAGCCCTCGAGCAACTCACCGAGCGCATGTCCGACGGCGAGATCGGCATCGAGGAGGCGGTGGACCTCTACGAGCGGGCCGGGCAACTGGAAGAGCTGGCCCGGGAGCGGCTGGAAAAGGTGCAGCAGCGCATAAGGGCGCTGGCCGAAGAGCGTGGGGGCGGCACCGAGGAGGGTGTCAATACACGTTGACAGCGGCCGTGTGTCAACCTAAGCTGACGGCGTGAGTGAGGCAACCAAGCTGGCCGCTGCGGCGGACAGCAGGGATCCGGTGGTGGGGTTGCAGGCAGTCGCCGCCCTACGTGCCCTGTTGGAGACGCTGGAGACACTGCAGGTGGCCAACGCCAGAGATCAAGGTTGGTCGTGGCAGGACATAGCCACGGCCTTGGGGGTGAGCCGTCAGGCGGTACACAAGAAGCACTCGGCCAGGCGTCGCCTGAAGAGGGGGGTGTGAGCGTGTTCGAACGTTTCACAGCGGGGGCCCGACAGGTCGTGTTGATGGCCCAGGCCGAAGCGGTGTCGCTTGGACACGGCCACATCGGCACGGAGCACCTCCTTCTGGCCTTGCTCGACGAGTCCGATGGAGTGGCCGCAAGGGTGTTGGGCGGCGCGGGTGTCGAAGCCGACGTCGTACGAGCGGCCGTCGAGCGCATCGTCGGCCGAGGCCGGCCGGGGCACGACGACGCCGCCGCTCTTCGCTCCATCGGCATCGACCTCGACGTGGTCCGAGCCGCCGTCGACGAGTCGTTCGGGCCCGGGGCGCTGGAAGTGGCGGCCAGTGGGGCGCGTCGGCGCCGCCGCCGGAGGTGCTTGGCCCGAGCGGGCCAACCTCCTTTCACGCCCCGGGGCAAGAAGGTTCTCGAGCTGGCGCTCCGACAGTCCCTCGCCCTGCGTCATGATCACAGTCACTCGCATCGTCGACAGAGGACTCGGCGGGCGGCAGCAGATGGTCGCTACCGGTGCGGCCAGTTGTGGCTGAAGCAGCGGTCTGCAAGCAGCCCCGGCGTCCAAAGTCCCCAGACGCCGAGCAGCACCCGGCGAATCCGCTGCGTCCACTGGATGGCTTTGGGTGCCGCCACCCGGCGCACCACCTGGCGGATGCCTCCCTCGTGGACGGCGTAACCGGCCCAGGTGCCGGGGTAGTGCATCGTGGCACCGATCTCGGTGAGCACGACGGGTCCATAGTGGCGCCGGCGGTGGCGATGAGAGTGCCCTGAGGATACGAACGTGGCCGGGTTGGCGGCGACGACGGTGTCCAGCAGCGCACGGGCCTCCTTGCCTGCGATACCTGGGGGGTACGACGTGGGCAGTTGGTGGCGCTGGAGGTAGTGGTGCATTGCCAAGAACGCGGGCCGCTCGCCTTCTCGCAGGAGCTCGGCTATGCGGTGGCGCTGAGCTCCGACCACACGTCCGCCGCTGTGGCGTGGGACCTCGCTGTGGGCCATCACGAGGCGGATGCCGGGAAGGTCCCGAGCGAAGGGCTCGTTCGGGGTGTGGATGCCCTCCGCGGCCAAGGCTGTCCGAGCGTGGACCGCCTTGCGGCCGACGTCGTGGTTTCCGAACAAGGCTGCCACGGGAACGGTGAGACCGCCGAGCAGCCGTCCGACCTCCTCCCACTCCTCGGGAGTTCCGTGGTAGGTGAGGTCACCCTTGGCCACGACAGCTTCGGCTCCCCACGCCAGCGCCTCCGTCAGGGCGGCGCGGGCACAGAGCGCCGAGTGGGCCTGGGCCAGACTCTCTGCCGGGAGCGACAAGGTGCGCAGCAGCCCGAAGGCCCGCTCACCGACGTGCAGGTCGTTCACCGTGGCAAACCGACAGAGCAGCCGGCCGGGAGGCGGAGCCAGCGTCCGAAAGCGCGCCACTCGACGGCGGCCCGACCCGGGAGAGCTGAGCGTGAGATCGAGCGAGGTGTCGGGTGGCAAGGCATCGAGGTTCATCGCACCCATGCTGTGCTCGTCCCCGTCGTGGAAGGGGCCGACCTCGGCTCGGGCGTCACCGGCCTCCAAGACCGAGCCCTCCGGGAGCCCGTGCCAGCAGATCTGGGCGGCGGTGTCCTCGACGGCGAACACGCTGGCCCTCGGGCGCCCCGTCGGAGTTGTCACCTGACGTTCCAAAGGCGCCGAACGTCGTGCTCAGACAGCCTCGAAGGCCGCGGCCAGGCCCGCCGCCTCGCGTCGGCGGAAGGCGACGGCGATCTGAAGTCGCTCGAGGATCTGGTCCATCGTCCTCTGCTTGGTGGCCAGGGGGTGCTCGGCCATGAAGGCGTGTACGTCGTCGGCGAGCTCGGGGGCCGACAAGGTGGTCACACCGTCCAACATGCGGTCGTGCAGGTTGTCGGGGAAGCGCTCGACCAGCTCGTCCCAGTGCTCCTTCACCATCTCCCATGCCAGGGGACCGGTGGTGCGGTTGGCCAGGAGCTGGGAGATCACGAATGGGGCGTTCTGGGTGCGTACCTCGGTGCGGGCAAGGTCCATGGTCCGACGGGCCAGCTCCTCGTCCTCGAAGGCGGCCAGTGAGAACAGGAAGCGCATCTCCTCCTGCGGCGTGGCCGGATTGGAGAAGCGATCGAGATGCCTCTCGTAGTCGGTCCTGCTCCCCGCCGCGGCCACGATGGCGGTTGCCGCAGCGGCCACGTCGGGGTCCACCGAGTCTCGATCGGAGAGATAGCCGGACTGGACCTCCGAAGCCTTCTTACGGACGTCCGCATCTGCACCCAGCACGCCGAGCGCCCGCAACAGCGTGGCCCGAAGGGTCCTGGTGGTCTCGCCCTCGCCGTCGACCGGCGCCCAGCCCAGCCGTTCGAAGGCAGGGCCCACCAGCTCACGGACATAGCCCTGAAGGACGGGACGCGTTTCGGGCTCCATCATGCGGTCGAGATACTCGAGGGGAGCGAGGACGGCGGTCCACAGGCTCGGGTGGGTCTCGTCGCCGTACAGGCGGGCCAGCTTGAGGAAGTTCCCCACTGGAGAGAGGCCGGCGAGCACCGCAGCCCAGGTGTCGTTGGCCAGGTTGAAACGCTCGAGGGCGTCGAGGCGGTCCGTCTCCGCGGTGATGCGGTCTAGCAGCTCCTGGTCGTAGCGAACTCGGTAGAAGCCCCAACCCCCCTCGTTGACCACCACCCACTCGGGCGGGCCTCCGAGCTCCACCGTGGTCACCTCGTCGCTCATGACCAGTCGATGACGGACCACCTCGCCGCCGACCGAGGCACGAAGCAGGACCGGGGCCTTCCACCTGGCCTCGGCGTCCTTCCCGCCGGGCAGGTAACGAAAGCGCGACTGCGTGAGGCTGATGGTGCCCGCGTCGTCGTCGGCGGCAACCGAGATCACGGGGTAGCCGCCCTGGTATATCCACGTGTCCATGGTGGAACGCGCCGGCTCGCCGGTGGCCGCTTCTATGGAGTCCCAGAGATCGGTGGTCTCGGTGTTGGCGTAGCTGTGCTTGGCGATGTACTCGGCGATGCCGCGGCGGAAGGAATCGGCACCAACGTAGCGCTCGAGCATCCTCACCACCCCGGCCCCCTTCTCGTAGGTGAGGACGTCGAACATGGCCTCGGCGTCCTCGGGCCGAAGAACGGGGAACTCCACGGGCCGAGTGGTGGCCAGCCCGTCGGTGACCATGGCGCTGCCACGACTGAGGCCGAACGTCACCCAGCGCAGCCAGTCGGGACGGAAGTCGTCCACGCAGAGCATCTCCATGAAGGTGGCGAAGGCCTCGTTCAGCCAGATCCCGTTCCACCACCGCATGGTCACCAGGTCGCCGAACCACATGTGAGCGATCTCGTGCGCCACCACGTCGGCCACCCGCTCGAGCTCCACCCTGGTCGCTCGCTCCGTATCGACGAGCAGCACGCTCTCCCTGAAGGTGACGGCACCGAGGTTCTCCATGGCTCCCATGGCGAAGTCGGGAAGGGCGATGAGGTCGAGCTTGCCGGCCGGGTAGGGGATGCCGAAGTACTCCGTGAAGAAGCGTAGGGCGTGGGCGCCGATGTCCAGGGCGAACCCCGTCAGGTGGCCCTTGCCCGGCACGCAGGCCACACGGAGGGGCACGCCGTCCACTTCGACGGGCTCGGTCAGCTCGAAGGGACCGACCACGAAGGCCGCCAGATAGGTGGACATCCGCATGGTCTCCGCGAAGCGGTACCGCTTCTTCCCCTCCCCGGCGTCGCTCACCTCCTCGGGCTCGGAGTTGGAGATGGCGGTGAGCTCCTCGTCCACGATCAACGTGACGGCGAAGCTGGCCTTGCGGTCCGGTTCGTCCCAGCACGGGAAGGCCCGGCGGGCATCGGTTGCCTCGAACTGGGTGGTGGCGATGGTGTGGCTGACGCCGTCCTCGTCGGTGAACCGGCTCAGGTAGAAGCCCTGCAACTGGTCGTTGAGGACGCCGGAGAACATGAGCTCGAGAGTGTGGTCCCCGGCCGCGACGGGTTCGTCGAAGGCAATGACGGCGCGCTCCTCATCCTCGTCCAGGCTCACCCGCCCGGACTGGCCGGCGCCTTCGTCGCCCACCAGACGAGCCTCGTGGATCTCCAGGTCGACGGCGTTGAGCACCATCTCGGCCGTGGGCTCGTGCACGACGATCCGCACGCGCTCCTCCCCGGCGAAGGTTGCGGAGTCGAGATCCGGGGACAGCGTGAGGTCGTAGCGCGTCGGCTCCACCGTGTAGGGCAGCCGGTGCGCATCCCCGTCAGGCACCCGCAGAGGGTAGCTGGTGGTGCCGGAGGGGTAGCGTTCGAGTCCATGTCCCAACCCGCCCTCGACGCCCCCACTCTCGACGTTGTCGCCATTGGCCATGCCATCGTCGATGTGCTCACCCACGCCGACGACGCCGAGCTCGAGAGGTTGCAGCTCTCCAAAGGGACCATGGCCCTCGTCGACGCCGACGAGGCGGAGACGCTCTACGCCGCCATGGGTCCGGCCGTCGAGGTCTCAGGTGGCTCGGCGGCCAACACCGCCGCCGGCATCGCGTCCTTCGGTGGTGCCGTTGCCTTCGTGGGCAAGGTCCGCGACGATGAGCTGGGCGCCGTGTTCTCCCACGACATCCGGGCCGAGGGCGTGGAGTACTCCACGCCGCCGGCCGAGGAGGGGCCGACAACGGCTCGTTGTCTCGTGCTGGTGACGCCCGACGCCCAGCGGACCATGAGCACCTACCTGGGCGCCGCCACCGGCCTGCGCCCCGACGACCTCGACGACGAGGTCATCGCCAGCGCCCGGGTCACCTACCTCGAGGGCTATCTCTGGGACCCGCCCGAGGCCATCGACGCCCTCCGCCGGGCCATGGACGTCGCCCACCGCGCCGGTCGCCAGGTGGCCTTCAGCCTCTCCGACCCCTTCTGCGTCGAGCGCCACCGCAACGAGTTCCTCGACCTGGTGGACCACCACGTGGACGTCCTCTTCGCCAACGAGGCCGAGGCCATCTCCCTCACCGGCGCCGGGTCACTGGACGAGGCGGTCAAGGCACTGAGCGGGCGATGCCGGCTGGTGGCCGTCACCCGCGGCCCCGAGGGCTCGCTGGTGTTGGAGGATGACGCGGCGATCGAGGTGCCGGCCATGCCGGTGGACGAGGTGGTGGACACCACCGGCGCCGGTGACCTGTATGCCGCCGGCTTTCTCTACGGCCTCACTCACGGCGCCGACGCCGAGACCTGCGCGTCACTCGGGGCTGTGGCCGCGGCGGAGGTGATCTCCCATGTGGGAGCGCGTCCGCAGGTCTCCCTCTCCAAGGTGGCCGACGCGGCCGAGCTGACCCTGGACGACCGCCGCCCGTGAGCAATCCCTGGCTCTCCCGTCGGATCCTCAACTACGCCCACCAGGGCGGCGCAAGAGAGGCTCCCTCCAGCACGCTCCTGGCCATGCGCCAGGCCCTCGAAGCCGGAGCAACGGCCCTGGAGCTCGACCTCCACGCAACCGCAGACGGCGAGGTGGTGGTCTGCCACGATCCCACCGTGGACCGAACCACCAACGGGACGGGTTGCATCGCCGAGATGACCCTCGACGCGGTGCAGTCCCTCGACGCCGCGTACTGGTGGGTCCCCGGCTCGGTGGTCGACCACCAGGGGGGCGCCAGTGACTACCCGCTCCGGGGACGGGCCCCGGTCGACCCGGAGCTGCGCATCCCCACGCTGCGAGAGGTGTTGGAGGCCTTCCCGTCCACCTACCTGAACGTCGACATCAAGCAGACGTCGCCGGCGGTGCAGCCCTACGAGCGCCTCGTGGCCGACCTGTTCCGAGACCACGGGAGGGAAGACGACGTCATCGTCGCCTCCTTTCACGACACCGCGACCGATGCCTTCTCTGCCCTGGCTCCTGAAATCAGCACGGCCGCCGGCCTGGGGGCCCTGGCCAGCTTCTACTTCGCCGTCCGCGACGGTGCCGAGGCGCCCCCGATGCGCCACCATGCGCTACAGGTGCCGCCCGCCCACGAGGGGACCACTGTGGTGGACGCGGCCTTCGTGGGAGCAGCCCACGGCGCGGCTTTGGCCGTGCACGTGTGGACCATCGACGAGACCGAGGAGATGGAACGACTCATCGACCTGGACGTGGACGGGGTCATGACCGACCGACCGAGCGTCCTTGCTGAGGTCCTTCGGTCCCGGGGCGCCGGGCTGTCGGAGGCCAGCTGAAGGCGACGACCTGACTTCCACGTACCTTGGTCTTTTAAGGAGGGGACGATGGTCTTCAACTCTCTCCAGTACGCGATCTTCGTCCCGGTCGTGCTTGCGGCGTACTGGTCCCTACGGCATCGGGGCCAGAACGCACTGCTGCTGGTCGCCTCCTACCTCTTCTACAGCGCCTGGGACTATCGCTTCTGCGGCCTCATGGTGCTGTCCACAATGGTCGACTACGCGGTGGGAAGGCTGTTGGCCGTCACTGGGGACGAGCGGCGCCGCAAGCTGGTGTTCGCCATCAGCCTGGCCGTCAACCTCGGCGTGCTCGGCTTCTTCAAGTACTTCGACTTCTTCGTCGACTCCGCCGCCGAGCTGCTGGGTGCGTTCGGTTTCAACCCCGACCCCCCGACACTCGAGATCCTGCTCCCGGTGGGCATCTCCTTCTACACCTTCCACGGGATCTCCTACACCTTCGACGTCTATAGACGAGAGATCGAACCGGCTCGCGACCTGCTCAGCTTCGCCGTTTTCGTGGCCTTCTTCCCCCAGCTGGTGGCCGGCCCCATCGGCCGTGCCCACCTCCAACTTCCCCAGTTCGAGCACCCCCGGACCCCTCCGGCGGCGGGCCAGGTGCGAAGCGGCCTCTTCCTCATCCTGCTCGGTTTGTTCAAGAAGGTTGCCATCGCCGACGCCTTGGCGCCCTACGTCAACCAGATCTTCTCCGGCGCCGACGCGCGCGGTTCCGTCGACCTGGTGGTGGGGGCCTACGCCTTCGCCCTTCAGATCTACGGTGACTTCTCCGGTTACAGCGACATCGCCCGCGGTTCGGCGCGCCTGCTCGGGATCGAGCTGCCCGTGAACTTCACCCAGCCGTACCTCTCCCGCAAAATCACCGAGTTCTGGCGAACGTGGCACATCTCTCTCTCCTCGTGGCTGCGGGATTACCTGTATGTCCCGCTGGGCGGCAACCGCGGAAGCAGGCCTCGCGTCTACCGGAACCTCATGATCACCATGCTCATCGGAGGACTCTGGCACGGAGCAGCATGGACCTTCGTCATCTGGGGCGCCCTGCACGGCTTCCTCCTGGCTGCTGAGCGTGCTCGGGGCGTCCACTCGCCCAGGTGCCCGGGGCCGGTAACGCGGGGCGATGCCGTTCGTATCTTCGCCACCTTCAACCTCGTCTGCCTGGCGTGGGTCTTCTTCCGGGCCGAGACGTTGGACCAAGCCCTGTCATACCTCGCCGGAATCGTCAGCCTCCGCTCGGGCGGCATCGACGGCAGCGCCCTCCTGCTCGTCCTGCTGGCCGGCTTGGCGGTGCTTGTCCTGGACGTCGTCCAGCGGAACCGTAACGACGACACCGCTCCCCTGCGATGGCCGGCGCCTGCTCGGGGCGCCCTCTACGGCGGCCTCACGACAGCCGTCGTGCTGTTCAGCGGTGAACAGCCCGTCCCGTTCATCTACTTCCAGTTCTGATCGCCCATCTCTGATGACCCGGGTCTCCCGACGGTGAGCTGGCTGGGGCGGGGCCCGTGCAGCCTCGTGGTTGCCTTCATCATGGTCATGGTCTCGGCCGAGGGAGTGGCTCGGCTGGTGGCGATGCGCCTGGGCGAGTCCAGCGGTTGGAATGACCCGGGCCTGGCCGTCCAGGCCCGGAACATGCGCCGGGTGGCAGCTGAGCACGGCAAGGTGGACGTCGTTGTCCTGGGAGCCTCGACAACAGGTGAGGGCATCGACCCCGACCGGCTGGTCGAGGCGTCTCAGGTCCATGGCTCGGCCTACAACGCCTGGCACGCAGGGGCCCCCGCCAGGTCGCTCGACCTCTTGGCCCGGTCGCTGGTGCTCCCCTTGCTGCGGCCCAAGGTGGTGGTCATCGGCCTACCAGCGAGCAGCTGAACGACAACGGGTCAGGCCACATCGCCCACGAGGCCCTCGAGTCTTCGCCGTCACGACCTCGGGTGCCCGGCGAGGAGACGGCGGGAGAGCGGGCCGCTCGTCTCCTGGCCAACTGGTCCTACTTCGTTCGGCTCCGGGACACGCTGCGGCGCCCGAACGACCTACTGGACGCACTCAAAGCCGGGCCTGACCGCAATCCCTATGAGATCAACCAGCGGGGGCTGTCCATCACCAATCTCCACCAGGAGCTTCGCCTCACTCCTCGGCACCTCGAGCAGAACAGGGAGGTGCTGGCCGACTACCAGCTGGGATCGGTCGAGGTTCCCGCTCTGCGCCGGCTCGTAAGACGACTTCGGAGCGACGGCATAGAGGTGCTGATCGTCAACATGCCGGTCCTCGAGGAGGTATTCGTGCCCCTCCATCCCCGTGGGGCCTTCGACTACCAACGGTA
The DNA here is from genome assembly GCA_016781225.1 of Actinomycetota bacterium. GTDB lineage: Bacteria > Actinomycetota > Acidimicrobiia > Acidimicrobiales > YB1-3. The sequence continues at coordinate 5,498 of JADDQT010000017.1, read as the reverse complement.
CCTAGCCGTGCTGGACGAGTTGGCCAGAGAGGAGGGCGTGGCTTACCTCGACGCCACCAAGGAGACCTGGGGGGCCGAGTCGTTTGCCGACGAGAACCACCTCAACCGAAGGGGATCAGCGAGGCTCACCGACCTGGTGGCCAAGGAGGTCGACCGGCTCGCGTCGGGCGACCCCTGACCGCGCCGGCGCTAGCCGCGGCCGGCGTTGGGCCGCTTGCCGTGGTTGGCCTTCTTCTTGGACCTGGTCTTGCGCTTCGAGGTCTTCTTCGACATGTGGGTGGGAGGCTAGCCCACCCCGGCAGGTAGCCTCCCCGGGGTGGAGCGCCTCGGGATCGTGGGCCTGCCCAACTCCGGCAAGTCGTCGCTCTTCAACGCCGTCACCGAGGCGTCGGTCGCGGTCGCACCCCACCCGTTCACCACCACCGAGACCAACACTGGCGTGGCCCAGGTTCCCGACCACCGGCTCCTTGCCCTGTCCGAGATGTCCAAGAGCAAGAAGAGGGTCCATGCCACTGTCGAGTTGGTGGACGTGGCCGGCCTGGCCGCCGGGTCGTCGGCCGGGGAGGGCCTCGGCAACCGTTTCCTCGCCGGCCTACGCGAGGTCGACGCCCTGTGCTTCGTGCTGCGAGCCTTCGAGGACGTCAACGTGTCCGGCGGCCACGACCCCCTCGAGGACCTGAACGTCCTGGAGCTCGAGCTGGTCCTGGCCGACGCCGACTCGGCGGAGTCCCAGCTCACTCGGCGGCGCAAAGCGGCCAGGTCCGATCGCTCACTTGCCGGTGAGGTGGCGGCCCTCGAGGCGGCGCTGGAGGTGCTCCAGGCGGGCACGCCCCTGTACCGGGCGCGACTGGAGCCGGAGCTGCGAGCGGCGCTGCGGAGCTTCTTCCTGCTCACGGACAAGCCGGTGCTGGCGGTTGTCAACCTGGGCGAGGACCAGGTGGTGGATGCCGATCCCGTGGTGAAGCCCGTGGCCGACGAGCTGGGCGCCGCAGCCGAGGTGCTGGGTGTGAGCGTGAAGCTCGAGGCGGAGGCCGCTCACCTCGACCCCGGCGAGCGCACCGAGCTCCTCGAAGGCCTGGGTCTGGGGGAGGGAGCGCTTCCCAGGGTGAGCCGGGCCGCGTACCACCTCCTCGGGCGGCGCACATTCCTCACCACCGGTGACAAGGAATCCCGGGCGTGGACGTTCCGGGCCGGTGCCAAGGCGCCCGAGTGTGCCGGCGTCATCCACTCCGACCTCCAACGCGGCTTCATCCGTGCCGAGGTCATCCGCTGGGACGAGCTCCTCAGCCTCGGGTCCTGGGCGGCGGCCAAGGCCGTGGGCCGGCTCCGGGTCGAGGGCAAGGACTACGAGGTGGTCGACGGTGACGTGCTCGAGATCCGCTTCAACGTCTGAGCCCGTCTGCTGATGGCCTGGCTCCTCAGGGACGGTGAGGTGCTGGCCACCCTCGAGGTGGCCGACGGGTTCCAGTCCCGTCTCAGGGGCCTGCTCGGGCGCGACGGCGTGAACGGTGCCCTGCTGCTGAAGCCCGCTTCCTCGGTGCACACCTTCGGCATGCGCTTCCCCATAGACGTGGCCTTCTGCGACAAGGACCTCAGAGTGGTGGACACCGTCCGTATGCCTTGCCACCGCCTCTGCCGGCCCCGTCTGCGGGCCCGCTGCGTGATCGAGGCCGAGGCAGGGGCCTTCGAACGCTGGCGGCTGCGGCCCGGCGACGAGCTGGAGATAAAGGCCTGAGCGGCGGTCAGAAGGCCGTTCTGGCCGTGGTGGCCACGCCCATCGGGAACCTGGGTGATCTCTCGCCACGTGCCGTGCAGACGCTCGCCAACGCGGACGTCATCGCGTGCGAGGACACCCGCCGGACTCGCAAGCTCCTGTCACACGCCGGGGTGAAGCCCAAGGTCCTGATGGCGGTTCACGACTTCAACGAGGCGTCCCAGGTCCGAGCGATAGTTGCCCGCCTGGATCAGGGCAGGCATGTCGCCCTGGTGACCGACGCAGGTACGCCCGGCATCTCCGATCCCGGGCGGCGGATGGTGGCGGCGGCGGCGGATGCCGGCCACGAGGTCGTGGTGGTGCCCGGCCCTTCGGCTGCCATCGCCGCGCTCGTCGCCAGCGGCTTCCCGAGCGAGCGCTTTGCGTTCGAGGGCTTCCTCCCCCGCAAGGGGCGTGACCGCGCCGAACGCCTGGCGCTCATCGCCGGCGAGCGTCGTACCACGGTGATCTACGAAGCGCCCACCCGTCTCCGCCAGACGGTGGAGGACCTCCTCGAGGCGTGTGGGCCGGCACGGCGGGTGGCGGTGGCCCGGGAGCTGACCAAGCTCCACGAGGACGTGTGGCGGGGAAGCCTCGACGACGCCGCCGAACGCCTGGCCACGACGGAGCCCAGGGGGGAGCACGTGCTGGTGCTCGATGCGGCGCCCGAGCCAGTGGCCGCCGACGACACCGACATCGAGCGCGCTCTGCTGGCCCGCTACGACGCCGGGGACGACAAGCGTGCGGCGTTACCTGCCGTTGCCACCGAGCTCCATGTCCCGAAGCGGCGGGTCTACGAGGTCGCCCTTCGGCTCGGAGACCGGGGACTCGGAGACCGGGGACTCGGAGCCACCGGCGACCTGGTCGATCCCGACTAGGCCCCGGGCGCAGGACCGGCAGACGGGCTTGCCCCGGTACGTGTCCAACCCGTCGATGCCGTCGCAGAAGACGCAACCGGGCTGAGGCTTGTGCAGGAGGATGCAGGCGCCGTCGACGGCGATCTGGAGCTCGTCGCCGGGCTGTATGCCGAACATGCGCCGCATCTCCACGGGGAGCACGATGCGCCCCAGGTCGTCCACCTTCCTGGCCATGCCGGAGGAGCCGAGGAACTGCTGGGAACCCGTGGTGACGGGCCGGTCGCTGGGTGCTGAGGATTCAGCCACCGTCGATAGCCTAGGCCGGGTGGCCCGGTTCTACGTCACCACGCCGATCTACTACGTCAACGACGCGCCTCACATCGGCCACGCCTACACCACGGTGACCGCCGACGCCGTGGCCCGCTGGCACCGCCTTCTCGGCGACGACGTGTTCTTCCTCACCGGCACGGACGAGCACGGCCTCAAGGTCGCCCGCCAGGCCGAGGTCAACGGCCTCACGCCCAAGGAGCAGGCCGACAGCACCAGCGAAAGGTTCAAGGAGGCGTGGCAGCTTGTGGACGTCGCCTACGACGACTTCATACGAACCACCGAACCCCGCCACGCACGGGCCGTGCAGCATCTCCTCCAGCGCATCTACGACAACGGCGACATCGAGCTCGGCACCTACGAGGGGCCGTACTGCGTGTCGTGCGAGGCCTATTACACCGAGGCCGAGCTGGTGGACGGCTGCTGCCCCATCCACCGGCGTCCCGTGGAGTTGTTCAAGGAGGAGAACTACTTCTTCAAGCTGAGCCGTTACGAGAAGCCGCTGCTGGATTGGTACGCCTCGCATCCTGAGTCGATCCAACCGGACATGCGGCGCAACGAAGCCCTGGGCCTCGTCCGCCAAGGGCTCCAGGACATCTCCATCACCAGGACGTCGATCCGCTGGGGAGTGCCCGTGCCGTGGGACGACGAGCACGTCTTCTACGTCTGGTACGACGCGTTGGTCAACTACTGCACGGCCATCGGGTACGGGGAGGACCAGGCCCGGTTCGACGCGTGGTGGCCGAGCGTGCAACACCTGATAGGGAAGGACATCGTCCGCTTCCATTGCGTCTACTGGCCGGCCATGCTTCTCGCCGCCGGACTCGAGCCGCCCCATCGGATCCACGTCCACGGCTACCTGCTCGTGGGTGGCGAGAAGATGTCCAAGACGAGCCTGAACCAGATCGCGCCGGCCGAGCTGGTGAACGACCTGGGCACCGGGGCCTTCGGCGTCGACGCCTTTCGCCACCACTTCCTGCACGACACGCCGTTCGGTCCCGACGGCGAGTTCTCGCACGAGGGGATGGTCAACCGCTACAACGCCGATCTGGCCAACAACTTCGGCAACCTGCTGTCGCGCGTCAGCACCGTGGTGGCCAAGAAGTGTGGGGGAGTGGGGCCGTCGCCGCAGGAAGGCAGCCCGCTCGAGGACGTGGCTGCTCGGGCCTACGAGTCCGCCGCCGACGCGTGGCGGAGGGTGGCGCCCAACGAGGCCCTCGACGCCACCTGGCGACTGGTGAGGGAGACCAACGCCTACCTCGAGGCCAACGAGCCGTGGAAGGCAGAGCCCGGGCCCGAGCTCGACGCCGTCATGGGTGACGCGCTGGAGGCGCTGCGGATCGTCGCCCTTCTGGCCACGCCGGCCATGCCCTCGGCCTGCGCCGAGGTCTGGCGACGCATCGGACTCGACGGCTCGCCCACCGACCAGCGGCTCCCGGACGCGGCTCGATGGGGCGGCTACCCGGGCGGCTCCGCGGTGGAGAAGGGCGAGCCCCTCTTCCCCCGCAAGCGGGACTGACGCCAGAGGGTTCGCAGGTGCCTTGGTTCGACACCCACTGCCACATCTCCGAGCCCAGCCCCGAAGACGCGACCGGTGCTGGAGGAACTCTGGGGCCCGACGCCGTCGAGGACGCCCGCCGGGCCGGTGTCCACCGCATGGTGACGGTAGGGACGGACGGGGCCAGCTCGCGCGCCGCCATCCAGGTGGCACGGTCCCATGACGGCGTGTGGGCCACGGTGGGAGTGCATCCCCACGACGCCAAGGACGGCCTGGAGGAGATCGTCCCTCTCCTGGGCGAGGACAAGGTGGTCGCGGTGGGCGAGTGCGGGCTGGACTACCACTACGACCACTCACCACGGCAGGTGCAGCGTGAGGCCTTCGCCGCCCAGGTGGCCATGGCGCACGAGCGCGGGTTGGCGTTGGTGGTCCACACCCGAGAGGCCTGGGACGACACACTTTCGATCCTCAGCGCCGAAGGTGTCCCGGATCGAACCGTCATCCACTGCTTCAGCGGTGGGCCCGAAGAGGCCCGGCGGTGCCTGGAGCTCGGGGCCTGGCTCTCCTTCAGTGGGATCGTGACCTTCAAGTCGGCGCACCAGACACGAGCGGCGGCGACGCTGTGCCCGGAGGAAAGGCTCCTGGTGGAGACCGACTCCCCCTATCTCGCCCCGGTGCCACACCGGGGCCGGCCCAACGCGCCCGCCCTGGTGCCCCTCGTCGGCGCCGCTGTTGCCGAGGCGCGGGGCGTCGACGTCGAGGTCGTGGAGCACGCGTCATGGCGGGGAGCGCACGCGGCCTTCGGCCTTACCGGGTTGCCGGACTCCCAACCGAGCTTCTAGCGTGCCTACCAATTCCCCAAAGACCATCTCCCTACGGGAAGGGTCCAGACCTGCGGGACACAAGAGCTGGGGGACGGCGGGCCTTTCTCTTGCTGGTGCCTCTGGTGGCGTTGGCGTTGGCTCCGACGCTCACCTCGTCGCTGACCGACACGGCGACCAGCACCACCAGGAGCAGGACCATGGCCAAGAGCGGAGGGACCGGCCTCGATGCCGATGTCGAG
>JADDQT010000388.1 GCA_016781225.1 Actinomycetota bacterium | reverse complement strand
ACGGTGGCGCCGGCCGGCGCTGCCTCCTGTCGAGCCCAGGCCAGAGCCTGGGTCCCGGCCGAGACGGCCACCTTGAAGTGCCTGAACGGCAGTACGAACCGCTCCGTGGTCTCCACCCCTTGGGCACCGCCGGCCGGACCCTGGGGCACGCTCATGCCAACAGCGCCCGGCGAGGCACCAGGCGATCGACCCTCCAGCGCTCGCCGTCGTGGGACAGCTCGGCCGACCCCACCGGCAGGCCGCCGCCGAGCTCAGAGGGCATCTGCGCCGACAGCACCACCCGGGCATGGCTCGGGTCCGCTGACGGTGACTCCAGCTCGTACTCCAGGGTGTCCACGTCGTTTCCCCTGAGATCGTTGCGAAGGCCGTAGACCAGCTCCACGAGGAACCTGCTGCGCTCGGCAGCGGAGGCGCTGCCTTCCCGAAGACGGTCGGACTCGGCCTCGTCCATGCCGTGGCTGACGGCCACCTTCAGGACCGTGTCCCGGCCCTCCGCACCGAGGAGCTCCCAGACCGCCTCGTGGTCGCCCCAGACCACCGCGTCCACGAACATCCTGGTGGTCTCGACCGGCTCCATGCCAGAGGCCTCCGTTCCCGAGCTCTCCGTTACCGGGACGTCCATTCCCGGGACCTCTACCTCCAGGGGGTCCCCCGGCCCATCATGGGTCGTCACGGACGCTCCCAGTCCATGGAGTACAAGAAGTCGCGCACATAGATGCGCTGCGGGCCCTGCAGGGCCTCGCCGATGGCGCGGTCGAGCGCTCGGTCGGCCTCTTCCCGCTCGACCTCGGGCAGTCGGGCATGAGCGTCGAGGCGAGCGCGAAGGGCCAGCTCCAGGTGCTCGTTGGGAAGCTCCATGAGGGCGCCCAGCTCGGCTTCCATGAAGGCGGCGGCACGAGCACCATCCAGTTGGGCCGATGCCAGCGCCAGCTCGACGAGGGCCGAACGACGGGATGGGTCCGGCAGCGCGAGCAGGCGCAGCAGGCGCTCCCTGACCAAGGCGTTGCGCTCGTCCCTCCGAGAGGCGCCGACCAGCGCTGCGAAGTGATCGGCTCGGCGCATCCCGGGGGCGATGCTCTCCAGCTCCTTCTCCGTTCGCTCCAGGCTGGCGTAGGCCTGGCGCCAGGCGGCGGCGTGGACCCTGGTGTCGAGCGTGGCCGCGGCATCCTCGAAGCAGGCCAGGGCCCGGCGCAGGTTCATGGCGCCGCCGAGGGCCACGTAGGCCAGCCCGAGATTGTGCTTGGCCAAGGCGTACTGGAAGGGAAAGGAAGCCCGGGTGAACACGGTGAGCGATTCGTTGAAGGCCTTGATGGCCTCCCCCGCCAGGGTTTCCCGCTCGGACGGGCGCATCTCAGCCAGGGCGCTGCACGCCACGCCGATGCTGTGGCTGACCAGCCCGTGGTGGTACGGCGCCTCGTCGGGGTCCAAGTCCGCCCGAGCCTCTTCGTAGTCGGCCAGGGCGGCTTCCACCCCCTCCTCGCCGGGCTCGGCGGCGTGAGCCTGCCCCCGGTTGTGCAGGGTGGCCACCCGGCCACGGCGGCCGTCCGCACTGGTGGTGTCGAACAGGTCCGCTGCCACGTCGAAGGCCTCCACGGCGGCCTCCAGCTCGCCGAGCTCGGTGCGAGCCAGCCCGAGGTTGTTGAGGGCTGCGGCCCGCTCGCTCTCTCGTTGGC
>JADDQT010000387.1:1308-1638 GCA_016781225.1 Actinomycetota bacterium | reverse complement strand
ACCGAGTGCTTCGGCGCCAAGAGGCTCGACAGGGGCAGCCGGATCGCTAAGGCTGAGACCGCCGGGACGGTTCTTTGGTGGGAGTAGATCGGCGAGGGAGGGGCCACCACCTTCAGCTACTGAGTTCTCGTCCGCACACACGGGTCCTACAGGGAGGAAAGGGACATGAACGAGGCACCGACCAGTGACGGCATCGCCGCCCGAGATCAGCTCGTCGAGCGGCTCTTCGGCGCCACCATCGCCGCCCTCGACCTGTACCACGTCTGGCTGGGCGAACGACTCGGCTTGTACCGGGCATTGGCTCAAGCGGGCCGGGCGACGGCGGCTGAG
>JADDQT010000387.1:0-1192 GCA_016781225.1 Actinomycetota bacterium | reverse complement strand
GCTCCCGCCCGGCCACGACGAGGTGCTCCTCGACCGCGACAGCCTCAACTACATGACGCCCATGGCCCTGGGTGTGGTGGGCATGGCCCAGGCCCTGCCTCAGGTGCGAGAGGCTTTCACCACTGGGTCGGGGGTCGCATACGAGGCATACGGTGCCGACACCCGCCAGTTCATCGGGTGGATCAACCGGCCGATGTTCGTCAACCTCCTCGCCTCCGAATGGTTCGCCCGCGTCCCCGGGCTCGTCGACCGGCTCGGTGCCGACCCTCCTGCCCGTGTCGTCGACGTCGGTTGCGGCACGGGATGGTCGTCGATCTCGATCGCCCGCGGCTTCCCGAAGGCGGTCGTGACCGGGCTCGACCTCGACGCCGCCTCCATTGAAGAGGCCCGTGAGAACGCCAGGGAGGCGGGCGTGGACGACCGCGTCACATTCGCCGTCGGCAACGCCACCGACCCCGAGCTGACGGGCTCGTTCGACCTCGTCTGCGCCTTCGAGACCATCCACGACATGGTGGACCCTGTGGGCGCCCTCAGCTCCATGCGGGGCTTGCGGGCCGAAGGGGGCACCGTGCTCGTGGCCGACGAGCGCGTCGCCGATGAATTCACCACCGACGTGGAGGACGGCGAGCGGTTCCAGTGGGGCTGGAGCGCCATCCACTGCCTGCCCTGCGCTCTCAGCGAAGCGCCAGCGACGGGCACGGGCACCATCATGCGCACCCCGACCTTCCGCCGCTACGCCCTCGACGCCGGGTTCACCAACGTGGAGGTCCTGCCCATTGAGAACGACTTCTGGCGCTTCTACCGCCTCAGCTGACGTCGCCGGCGCCGAACGCGCTCAGCGCTGCTTCCCGACGTCGACCAGGCGGGCCGAGCTGGCGTTTCAGGGACGGTGCCTGCGGCTCGATGGGGAGTACGGTCCAGAGCGAGGCGCCGGCGGGACATGCTGTCTACCGTCGCGCGATGAGCCTCGACCCTACGGTCACGGACCCGGACAAGTACAAGGCGATCTTCGAGAACGACCGCGTGCGAGTGCTGGAGTAAAGGACGAGTGCGGCGCTAGGTAACACGCGGGGATCCGTCGGGTGCCGCCGGTGAGCGAACTCGTGCGGGCAAGCTGCTCAGCACCGCCGGTTAGGGCGTGCCCGCGTGCTGGCAGACTCCGGAACCCGCCGGCGGGAGGCCGAACGCCGAA
>JADDQT010000137.1:768-5809 GCA_016781225.1 Actinomycetota bacterium | reverse complement strand
ACCAGTCACACAGCATCTACATCTCCCGTTACCCCTACGGCCGGGAGGCGACGCTCTCGTACCCTCACCCCGACCTCAAGATCACGAACCCCAGCCCATACGGGGTGCTGATCTGGCCCACCTACACGGACAGGAGCATCACCGTGACCCTCTACTCGACGAAGTGGGCCGACAGTGCCCAGACGGGACAGACCGCCGAAGCCAGCCAGGCCTGCACACGGGTCCGCACGGAGCGCACCCGCCGGTTCGTCGCCGACGGGACGTCCAAGGTCGACCACGTGAGCGCGCTGTACCGACCGGGCGAGGGAGTGGACTGCCCATAATGACGGAGTGTCACCGGCTCCTGGCAGTGTTTCGGCGCGCTGGCCAGCGGTCTCTCGCGACCGGAATCCGACCCGTCCCCACCTTCGCTGCCTGAGAGCTGAGCGCTGCTCCTCGTCGCCGGACGCCTGGCGACATTCCGGGAAGCGCGAGCCATGCCAGCGGGTTCCCAAAGCGCCCGGTGGTCCAAAACGCCACGCCCTCGACATGGGAGCTGGCGCCACCGGCGCCCAACAAAGCTAGGAGGACATGAGGGAAATGGCACGAACTGCCGGCGTGCAGGAGAACACCCGTCGTCTGGTCGTAGGCGGCGTCATTGCCGGGGCCGCTGCGTCGGTCGTCATGATCGCCTACGCCATGGTGGCCGCGGCGACCTATCAGGACACCGGCTTCTTCACGCCGCTGTACCACATCGCATCGACCTTCATCGATCCCAAAGCCATGGAGGCCTCGATGCAGCATTCCATGGCCGGAGACAGCTTCTACCTCGCCCTAGGCCCAGCGGCGCTGGGGATGGCCATCCACCTTGGCGTCGGCGCTGCCTTGGGAGCGGCGTTCGGGTTACTGATCGCAGCCCTGCGCTCACCCCGCCTGGCCGCCCTGCCTTTGGGCCTGGGCTACGGGCTGGTCGTGCTCGTGGTCATGAGCTTCGCCGTCCTGCCTGTGGTCGCCGAGGTGTTCGACGGTGGCAAGCCGATCTCCGATATGGCCGACATGGTGGGCTGGGGGACTTTCAGCCTTGAGCATTTGATCTTTGGGCTGGTCCTGGGGCTGTGGGCATTGCTTCAGTCCAGCCCCGTGCAGGCCCGTCGCCGGGCGACAGCATCTCTTGCCGCCTGATGCGAAGGAGGCACCCGGAGCTGCTCCTTCGGGTCTGAGGAATAGGCCCGCTCGCATACCGACCACAGCTGACCCCAGCGCACGGCATGTCGGAAGGAGCAGGGCCGTGTCAAGAGGTTTCCGGGCTCTTCTCTCAAGAACGCCGCTCGGTGGAGCACCGATGACCTGAACGAGGGCGCGCGCCAGCGAGAGGCCGGGGGTGGAGCGCACGCAGCGTCAGCGAGGACGAACGACCTTGACGCCAACGTCGAGCGGCGCAAGCTCTGAGTTTGTCGATGCGGTCTTGCCGACCGCGGTGTTCACACCAAGGTCCCTTGTTCCGAGGTGGTGAGGGTGGGCGGGCTCGGTGCCCAGGCATGTCTTCGCCGAAGAGACTCGGCATGGTGCGTTCCGGCCACGACCAGTCGGGCTCAGTCACTTAGAGGCCGCGCGGCCTCTTAGCCGGCTTCGCCACCCCCAAGAGGTGAGAGCCTTGCCGTTAGTCGAGCTCGCGCCCGGTCGTGCCCGAGCGTCACGCCGCCTCCCGGTCGCGCAGACAGCGGATCCGCTCTGCTGCGTGACTCGTCAGATCGAACACGCGCGAGAGGCGCTCGGCGCAAGGCGTAGCGGGTACTGTTCCAGCTCACCGGCGCGCCGGTCTCGCCTCCCGACCCTCGATCTCGAAGAAGAACTGCGCGGCCGCCTTCTGGATCGCCATTGACCACGTCGGGTAGGTATGCACGGCTTGCGCCAGCCGACCCGTGAACATCTTCGTGCGCATCGCCAGCGCTACCTCGTGGACGAGCTCCCCGCCAATAGCCGCGACGGCCGTCGCACCGAGGAGGCGGCCGCCCCCGGCACCGCGCAGGACCGGGCGAGGGCCGGCAATGAGCTTGATGAAGCCCGCCATCTGCCCGGTGGCGACGGCACGGTCGACCTCGGTTATCGGCAGGTAGGCCACCCGGCCCCCGTGGTCGACGCTCTCCGCTTCGCTCATGCCGACCCGGCCGACCTCCGGCGCGGTGAAGGTGGCCCACGGGACGGTCGCGGCGTCGAACGTCTGCTTGCGCAACCTAGACCAGGGCGACAGCGCGTTGCGAACGGCGATGAAGGCCATCCGGTTGGCGGCGTGCGTGAACTGCAGCTTGCCGGCGACGTCGCCCACGGCCCAGATGTTCGGCGCTGAGGTCGCCATCGCATCGTCGGTTCTGATGAACCCGCGCTCATCGAGCTCCACGCCGACTTCCTCAAGACCGAGCCCGGCCGTGCCGGCTCGGCGGCCGATGGCGACGAGCACACGGTCTGCTTCGACCGGTTCGCCGCCGTCGACGTGAATCACGGCCGCGCCGTCGCTTCCAACGGCGTCGACCTTGGTGACCTTGCCGCCCACCCGGATCGTGATGCCGTCCTCCCGGAACGCCTCGCTGACGACCTCCGACGCCTCGGGCTCCTCCTTGTTGAGGATCCGGTCTACGGCCTCGATGATCGTGACGCGGGAGCCGAGCCTGGCAAAGGTCTGGCTCATCTCGGCCCCGATCGCACCGCCGCCGAGCACCGCGAGACGGCCGGGTAGGGCGTCGATCTCGAAGATGTTCTCGTTGGTGAGGTGCTGGAGCCCGCGCAACCCTTCGATGGCCTGCACGGCCGGACCGGCGCCGGTGGCCACGACGAACCGCGGCGCCCGGACCCGTCCCCCATCGACGTCGATCTCCTCGGGTGTGCGGAACGTCGCCCAGCCGTGGAGGACATCGACTCCCTCGCGCTTGAGCGCGTCGTCATCCTCGGTGGCAGCGATCGTCTCGACCGCCCGGTGCACCTCGGCCATCGCCTCCGCGAAGGACTGCCCGCGCGCCGCCGCCGACAGCAGCGCCTTGGACGGGACGCACCCGCTGAACGTGCAGTCTCCCCCCAGCCGACCCTGTTGGACGAGCAGCGTCGAGGCTCCCCGGCGGGCGGCCTCGCGGGCCGCGCTCAGACCCCCCGTTCCGCCACCGACGACCACCACGTCGTAGTCCACGTTGGACGGCCCCTTTTCCGATCGCTGCGTCATGCTGTTCCGGGTTCCTCCTTGAGCGGATGCTTGCCGTACTCGTGACGGAGCAGCGCCACCGTCTTGGCCCACGGGCGGCTCTCGTCGCGCGACTCGTAGAAGCCCCAGACCGCCTGGGCGAGCAGGGGCACAGGGATGTCTTTCTGCAGTGCGTACTCGATGCCCCACCGCTGCTCGCCCGTGTCCTCCACGTATGGCTGCACGCCGGACATCTTGTGCTTCGACCGGAGGGCCTTTTCCATCAGCTCGACGAGCCAGCCGCGGACCACCGAGCCGTGGTTCCAGTTGTGGAACAGGTCGGCAAGGTCGAGATCCCAGTCGCAGCGCTTCAGCATCTCGACGCCCTCGCCGATCGCCTGGACCATCCCGAACTCGATCATGTTGTGGACGTTCTTGACGAAGTGCCCGGAGCCCGGTGGGCCGACGTGGAGCGCGCCTTCCGGAACCGCCAGATCATTAAACAGAGGCTCGACCAGCTCGTAGGCGTCGGAGTCGCCGCCGACCATGAAGCAGGCGCCGTGTCGGGCGCCAGTTATCCCACCGCTCGTGCCCGCGTCGAGGAAGCGGATGCCGCGCTCGGCCAACTCGGCGTGCCGACGGATCGACTCGTCCCAGTGGCTGTTGCCACCATCGACGATGACGTCGCCCTCCCCGAAGGCGTTGGCCAGCTCGCCGATGACCTGCTCGGTGGGATCGCCGTGGGGCACATACGAGAAGGCGATCCTCGGCCGCTCCAGTTGCTTGGTGAACGTGTCGACTGACTGGGCAACGGTGGCGCCGGCTTCTTCGAGCTCGTCGGAGCCCTTCGGTTCGAAACCAACGACCTCATGGCCCTTCTCCATCGCCTGCAGAGTCAGACTCGCGCCCATCCGACCGAGTCCGCAGATCCCGAACCTCATGCGCGCTCCTCCACTCTTCGTCGCGGCCTGCGAGCTGCCCGGAACACCGCTGGCGGCTTGTACCCCTTTGCACGGGCACAAATGCGCGTGGTGCACCGGTCAAGACACCCGGCTGCGGCGATACATCGGAGACCCGGAGCGCGGCCCACCTCCTCCCCACGGTGCAGGAATGACCAAGCTAGAGTGACCCGGTAACCCGCGGTAGCCATCGGCTCACCCTCCCGGAACCCGCTGCCACGGCCACCGAGACGAGATTTCGACTTCGAGGGTAAACGACAGGAACGTCCGAACGACCCCGATGAGGGCAAGGACGCCGACCGGCCTCGGGCCAGCAGGGCCACGTCACCGCCTTGGGTCGCGAAGGCACGGGCCGTGGCCCTCCCAACCCCGGCAGAGGCGCCGGTGAGGACGACGACTCGCCCGCTCACTGTCGACCCCAACGCAGCCGGGCGTAGCGGGCCAGCCGCCAGGCCCACAGGCCTACCGGTCCCCAGCGGGCCCGGCGTTCGGCGGCGTCGAGGACGTACAGGGCCCGGGCCAACTCCATGTGGGACCACACGAGGGGGACGTTGCCCAGCCCCGCTCCGGTCACGGGGTCGACCTCCTCGGCCAGCAGACGCGGGAGGCGGGCGCAGAGCTGGTCGAGGCGAGCCCGGGCCTCCTCCAAACGGCCGAGGGAGGCTAGAGCCGAGACCGCCCACCACGTCACGGGCAAAAAGGCCCCCTCTCCTGGCGCCAATCCGTCGTCGCCGTCGGGCTCGTAGCGGTAGAGGAAGGGTCCCGCGCCCAGGTCGGCCAGGACGGCATCCACCAGGGCGTGGGCCCGCCGGTCGCTGCGGGCAAGCATCCCGAACATGGGAACCATGAGAGCCGAGGCGTCGGCTCTGGGTGGGTCCTCGTCGTATGTCTGGGGCAGGCGGCCATCCGAGCCCAGGGCGCCCAGGACTCGGTC
>JADDQT010000137.1:0-750 GCA_016781225.1 Actinomycetota bacterium | reverse complement strand
TCTGGGCCCGGGCCCGCTTCCAATGACGCCGCCTGGCCCTCGGGCGCCAGCCTCGGGCGATCCAGATGGCCCGGTCCAGGGCCAGCCACCGCCCGATGTCGCCGCTGGTCAGACTCCGCTCTTCGCGCAGCTCCCAGATCCCACTCGACGGCCTGGCCGGCTCGGCTGCCACCTCATCGGCGATGGCCCGCACAAGGCGCCAGGTGTCCTCCTCCAGGACACCCCCCGTCTGCAGGTAGACCGAGACCGCCTCCAAGACCAGGCCCAAGGCGTCGTACTGGATCTGGTCGGCGGCACCGTTGCCCACCCGTACCGGGCGCGATCCGGCCCAGCCACCCACCCCCTCGACCTGGCGCTCTGGGGGAACTTGGGCGCCCCTGATGGTGACCAGGGGAGTGCGGGGAACGGCGTCGCCTGCCACGTCCCGCACGAAGCTGAGATAAGCATCGGCGGCGTCGCGGTCGCCCAGGAGAGCCGCCACGGAGGCGGCCAGACCGGCGTCTCGTAGCCAGCAGTAGCGGTAATCCCACTGGCGATCGCCTCCGGGTACCTCGGGAAGTGAGGTGGTGGGCGAGGCCACGATGGCACCGGTGGGCGAATAGGTACAGGCCCGCAGCACGGCCAGGGCGGCGGCGGCCCGCTCAGGGTGGGATCGGGGAAGGCGGGCAGAAGCGATGCCGGTGGCGAAGCGGCGGTCGGCCTCGTCCAGGCGAGCTACGAGCTCATCGAGGGAGGCGCCGCCAGCGTCTC
>JADDQT010000136.1 GCA_016781225.1 Actinomycetota bacterium | reverse complement strand
GGCTCTCCTCGGCTGCCGTGGAGGCATACGTTCAGGGAAGCTCGGTCTCCTTCCTGGAGCAGATCGCCTCGACCGACGGCAAGGACCTCTCGGTTCGCAGCCACTACTTCAAGACCACGGTCTCCGGCCAGCGTGAAGCCCTCGACGCGCTGAAGGCAGCGCGCGACGACCTGGCGCTCAAGCGCAGCCGCCTGGAGCAGTCGCAGCAGGCGGCCCGCGCCGCCGCCTCCTCGGTCGAGGACCAGCTCGAGGCGGTGACCAAGGCCGAGGGCAGCCAGCAAGACAGCCTTGCCCGGGTGAATGGGGAGCTGGCCCAGCTCCTCCGAGAGGAGCAGGCTCGGCGAAGCGCGGAGGCGTTGCGTGCCGCCGAGGCCTCGGCTGCAGCTCGGGCCGCGGCCCGCGTGCGTTCTGCGCCGTCAGGCGCAGCGGTGGCGCCGGTGGGGCACACCCCGCCAGGCGGTGGCTGGACGTGCATCCGCCAGCGTGAGTCCAGCGGCAACTACCGCTCGGACGGGGGTGGCGCCTACCAGTTCCGCCAGGACACCTGGGAGTCGGTGGGAGGCACGGGCCGGCCGCAGGACGCCGACCCCGAGACCCAGGATGCCAAGGCCATGCAGCTTCAACAACGCAGTGGCTGGAGCCAGTGGACGACGGCCCGACGCTGCGGGGCGGCCTGACCCACCACTGACATCTGGACAAGGTGCTACTTTGTAGCACTTGGAGCGCATCGGTGTTCGGGAGCTGCGACAGCACGCCAGCATCTACCTGGCTCGCGTCGCGGGTGGAGAGACGCTGGAGGTGACCGACCGGGGGCGGCCCGTGGCCATGTTGGTGCCAGTGAAGGGCGACCCGTGGGACGGCCTCCTCGCCAGCGGCCGGGTGACGCCGCCCACCGAGGACGGTGACCTGCTCGACGAGGGGCCCGAGGACTACGGCGTCAACGTGTCCGAGCGTCTGGCAGCGATGCGTAACGAAGATCGGTGAAGCTCTATCTCGACCCTTCGGCCATCGTGAAGCTCGTGCAGCGTGAATCCGAGTCCCAGGCCCTCCGGCGGTTTCTCCGGCGTCATCGAGAGGATCAGCGCGTCACGAGCACGCTCGCCCGCGTCGAGGTCGTGCGTGCCGTCCTGCCCGGCGGGTCGGAGGCAGTGGCCCAGGCTCGCCGCCAGCTGGCTCGGCTGCACCAGATCACGATGGACAGCGAGCTGCTCGACCAAGCGGCGACGGTCATGCCGGGAACGCTGCTGCGCACCCTCGATGCGGTGCACGTGGTGTCGGCACAGCTGCTCGGCGGAGACCTCCGTGCGGTCGTGACCTACGACCGGCGCATGTCAGACGTCGCCGTGGCCACCGGCCTCCCGGTGGCCGCGCCCGCCTGAACAGAGATCGTCAGCGGTCAGACGCTCGTTCCGGCCTAGATGTCGTAGTAGAGCATGAACTCCCACGGGTGTGGCCGCAGGCGCACCTCGTCGATCTCCGCGATGCGCTTGTAGGACAGCCACGTGTCGATCAGATCGTCGGTGAACACTCCGCCGACCTTCAGGAAGTCCTGATCGGCCTCCAGGGCGTCGAGGGCCTCGTCCAGCGATCCGGGCACCTGAGGCACCTGAGCCAACTCTTCGGGCGGTAGATCGTAGAGATCCTTGTCCACCGGGTCCGGCGGCTCGATGCGGTTCTGAATGCCGTCGAGGCCGGCCATGAGCATGGCCGAGAAGGCCAGGTACGGGTTGCAGCTCGGGTCCGGGCATCGGAACTCGAGACGCTTGGCCTTGGGGCTCTTGGAGTAAAGCGGGATGCGCACGCACGCCGAGCGGTTGCGCTGGGAGTACACGAGGTTCACGGGCGCCTCGTAGCCGGGTACCAGGCGCTTATAGGAGTTGGTGGTGGGAGCGGCGAAGGCGAGGATCGCCGCCGCGTGGGCGAGGAGGCCTCCGATGTACCAACGGCCCATATCCGACATCCCGGCGTAGCCTGCCTCGCTGTAGAAGAGCGGCTCGCCGCCCTTCCACAACGACTGGTGGGTGTGCATGCCCGAGCCGTTGTCCTGGTAGATGGGCTTGGGCATGAAGGTGGCCGAGTAGCCGGCGGCGCGGGCCACGTTCTTCACCACGTACTTGTAGACCATGAGCTTGTCCGCCATGGCCAGCAGGGTGTCGAAGCGCATGTCGATCTCGGCCTGGCCGGCGGTACCCACCTCGTGGTGCTGGACCTCGATCTCCAGGCCCATTTGTTCCATGGTGAGGACCATCTGCGAGCGCAGGTCCTGGAAGTGGTCCATGGGCGGGACGGGGAAGTATCCCTCCTTGTAGCGGGGCTTGAACCCCAGGTTGGGCTGCTCGTCGCGGGCGGAGTTCCAGATGCCCTCGATGGAGTCGACCGAGTAGAAGGCCGAGTGCTGGTCCTGCATGAACCGCACGTCGTCGAAGATGTAGAACTCCGCCTCCGGACCGAAGTAGGCGGTGTCGGCCAGGCCCGTGTAGGCCAGGTAGTCCTCCGCCTTCCTGGCCACGTACCTGGGGTCGCGGCTATAGCTCTCACCCGTCACGGGGTCGCGCACGAAGCAGTTGATGTTGAGCGTGGGGTGCTGGCGGAACGGGTCCACCACCGCGGTGCTGGGGTCGGGCATGAGGATCATGTCCGACTCCTGAATCTCCTGGAAGCCACGGATGGAGGAGCCGTCGAAGCCGTAGCCCTCCTCGAAGGCGTCCTCGGTCAGCTGGGCAATGGGCACGGAGAAGTGCTGCATCAGGCCGGGCAGATCGCAGAAGCGAAAATCGACGATCTGTATGCCTGCGTCCTGTGCGAGGCTCAGGACCTCGTCCGGCGTGCGTTCTTGCACGTTCCCTCCTGGGTAATTCGGGGGCGGTGGCGACGTTCGCCACCGCCCGATCTCGAACCACGCGTGCACTCACGGGTAGCTGCCACGGAACGGCTGACTTGCGAGGAAAGCCTGTCACCGACGGGGGCAGTCTGTCGCACTCAGCGTGTGAACGCATTGTGAACGTCCAGTCCGAGGGCATGGAGTGGCTCCCCATGGCCTGCCAGACTGGGTCCGTGGAACGCCAACAGGATTACGTGCTGCGCACGGTCGAGGAGCGCGGGGTGCGCTTCATCCAGATCTGGTTCACCGACGTGCTCGGCATCCCCAAAGCCTTCAACATCACGCCCGCCGAGCTGGAGAACGCCCTCGAGGAAGGCATGACCTTCGACGGTTCCTCCATCGACGGCTTCAGCAGGGTCCAGGAGAGCGACGTGCTGGCGCGACCTGATGCCACCACGTTCCAGATCCTTCCGGCCAAGGCCGGTGTGGCGCCGGTGGCTCGTGTCTTCGCCGACGTGACCAACCTGGACGGCACCCCTTTCGAGGGCTGTCCCCGCCAGGTGCTCCGGCGCGTGCTCGAGCGGGCCCACGACAAGGGGTATTCCTTCTATGCCGCGCCCGAGCTCGAGTACTTCTACTTCGCCACCGACACGTCGGTTCCCCAGCCCCTGGACAACGGCTCCTACTTCGAGCTCACGGTGTCCGACAAGGCCGCTTCGCTGCGGCGGAGCACGGTCCTGACGCTCGAGGAGATGGGCATTCCCGTCGAGTACAGCCAGCACGAGGACGCCCCCAGCCAGCACGAGATCGACCTCCGCTACACCGACGCCCTCACCATGGCCGACACGGTCATGACGGCCAGGCTCATGGTGAAGGAGCTGGCGCAGGAGTCGGGCGTGACGGCCACGTTCATGCCCAAGCCGCTCGCCGGCGTCCAAGGCTCGGGGATGCACACCCACTTCTCGCTGTTCGAGGGCGACGTCAACGCCTTCCACGACCCGGGCGACGAGCACGCCCTGTCCAAGGTGGCCAAGGGCTTCATCGCCGGGGTCCTCAGGCACGCCCGTGAGATCACGGCCGTGACCAACCAGTGGGTGAACTCCTACAAGCGCCTCGTCCCCGGCTACGAGGCGCCAATCTACGTCTCGTGGGCGCGCAACAACCGCTCCGCCCTGGTGCGGGTGCCTTTGGCCAAGCGAGGCCGCGCCGACTCCTCTCGCTTCGAGTACCGGGCGCCCGACCCGGCCTGCAACCCGTACCTCGCCTTCGCCGTGGTGCTCGCCGCCGGCCTCAAGGGAATCGAGGAGGGCTACGAGCTCCCACCCGAGGCAGACGCCAACCTCTACGACATGACGCCTCAGGAGCGCATGGCCGAGAACATCCCGTCGCTTCCGGGATCGCTGGCGGAGGCGCTGGTCGAGATGGAACGCTCGGAGTTGGTGGCCGACGCCCTTGGCGAGCACGTTTTCGAGTGGTTCCTCCGCAACAAGCGGGCCGAGTGGACCGACTACAAGCTCCAGGTCACGCCCTTCGAGCTCAAGCGGTATCTCACGCTCTGACCATGGAAGCCCTGCTGGTGCACCCCGACCCTCCTCCAGCGGCCATCAGCCAGACCCTGGAGCAGGCGGGTTACCCATGGAAGGCGGCCGCCGGCGCCCACGCCGCGACGGCCATGGAACCCGAGGACGGCTGGTCGGGCGCAGTGGTGTGCGCCGACGCCGGGCTCGACGAAGCCTTCGCTCTGTGCCGGGCTCTGCGCAAGCGAGACCTGCCGCTCGAGCCGCTGCTGCTGGTGGTGGCCGGGGACCAGTTGGAGAACCTCGAGCTCCGCGAGGACCTGTTCGACGACTTCTGCCTGTCGCCGCCGCAGTCGGCCGAGATCGCAGCTCGGCTCAAGCACCTCTTCTGGCGCACCGGGCGCGGCACTCGTCCGGAGCTGGTGGAGTACGGACCTCTGGTCCTCAACCTAGAGACGTACCAGGCGGCCGTTGGGGGCCACCCCCTCGACCTCACGTACATGGAGTACGAGCTGCTCAAGTTCCTCGCCACGCACCCCGGAAAGGTCTTCTCCCGGGAGACACTGCTCTCTCGGGTATGGGGTTATGAGTACTACGGGGGGGCCCGCACGGTGGACGTCCACGTGCGGCGCCTGCGGGCCAAGTTGGGCAACGAGCAGGAGCACCTCATCCAGACCGTCCGCTCCGTTGGATACCGGTTCGGCCAGTCCCGTTGGAGCATCTGAGGCCGTCCGACCGGCTCAGCGGCTCTGGGCCGCTCGCCCTACTCGGGAACCCGGGCCCAGACCTCGATCTCCACTAGGGCGCCGAGCGGCAGAGCCGAGACCGCCACCGCCGAGCGGGCGGGACGGTGGTCGCCGAACGCCTCGGCATAGGCCTCGTTGAGGGGGCCGTAGTCACCCATGTGCACCAGGAACACGGTGGTCTTGACCACGTCGGTCATCGCCGCGCCCTCGCCCTCGAGCAGCTCACGAACGTTGGCTAGTGCCTGCCGCGCCTGGCCCCGGACCCCACCACCCATGAGGACGCCATCACGGAGGCCGACCTGGCCGGAGCACACCAGCCACTCGCCGGCGCGGACAACGGGCGAATAAGGGCCGACCGGAGAGCTCATGAGGCTCACGATAGGTTGACCGCCGTGTCCCCTCCGGACGACAGCCGGCCCAGACGAGGGCGACGGGTGTCCTCGACTGCAGGGCTGATCCTCGCCGGCTCCATCGCGCTCTCGGCTGTCGCCCTCGTCATTGCCGGCCCAGGCCGGGGGGACCACCACGAAGTCCCGAAGACAGCAGCGTCGAGCAACCCTTACTCCCCGATCCTCCCGGGGCTTTGTCGCACCGAGGCGGCTGTCCGCAGCGGCGACGTCGCCGGCGCCTCGCGGATCTTCACCGACACCGTGCACGGCCCTCTCCACGACGTCGCCAATGAGGCGGCCGCCTCGGACCGCGCCGCCGCTGCTCGACTCCTGGAGGCCAAGCAGGCAGTGGAACTCGGACTCGA
>JADDQT010000135.1:3066-5798 GCA_016781225.1 Actinomycetota bacterium | reverse complement strand
ATCCCTCCTATGAAGATCCCCGGGTTGCACACCCCGTGAGGGTCGAAGCGAGCCTTGATCCTTTGCATGAGCGGCGTGGCCTCCGCCTCGCCCCACACCTCGGCCTTCTCCCTCACCTCGGCCGGCGCGTCGAGCACCACGCAGGCAAACGGGTGGAGACGCCGGCGCACCTCCTCCACGCTCGATACAAGGTCGCCCGTGTCCCCGTCCGCCAGAGTCATCCACGACAGCCCCAGGCCCGCCCGCCCGACGAGCGACGTCCCCACGTCCCGGGTGGTCTTCAGCACCTTGGGCAGCTCCGAAACCAGCCCGGAGACTCGCAGGACCGCACCGTCCGCCGAGCGCTGCCGGGAACGCTGCCGTTGCCAGCGTTCGCCGTCGTCCTCCTCCAGCCGCGCTTCGAGTCCCGCCTTCTCCATCAGCTCCAGCACCTCCTTGGCCGGCGCTTCGGCCGCTACGCCGCCGAAACGGGCCATAAGCTCGCCGTGAAACTCGTCCCAGGAGACGTCCAGGCACTCCGGTCCGAACGGGGAGTGGGCAACGGTGGATGCGGCTGCTCCGAGCGACTCGGGGTCGTCCGTGGTTCCCACCGCGGTCACGGTGTCGCTGGAGTGGGGGTGAAGTCGCATGACGACCTCCACTATGAGCCCGAGCGTCCCGAACGATCCGCTGAATAGCTTGGCCAGGTCGTAGCCGGCCACGTTCTTGATCACCTTGCCGCCCGCCCTGGCGACCGTCCCGTCGGACAGAACGACGGTGACGCCGAGGATCAGGTCGCGGGCTGCCCCGTAGCGGTGACGCAACGGACCCGAGTCTCCTGTCGCCACCACCCCGCCGATGGTGGCGCCGTCGCCTTCGCCTAGCGGAGGGTCGAGGGCGATCATCTGGTCTGCCTCGGCCAACGCCTCCTGGGCTCGGGCCAGGGGCACGCCGGCCTGGAGCACGGTGATGAGGTCACCCTCGTTGTGCTCGACCACCTGGTCGAGGCGCTGGGTGGAGACGTCGACGTCGGGTGGCTCGGTCGGCTGGCCCCAGGCGAGCTTGGTGGCCCCGCCGCGCACCCGCAACCGCTGCCTCTCGGCACCGGCCAAGCGCATGACCTCGCCCGCTTCCTCGGTCGAGGAGGGCTGCACCAGCCGCGGCTCGGAGCTCACGTCAGAGGCGCTCCGCCACGCCGGCCTGCTCGAGCGGATGCTTGCGGTACGGGCCGGGTACCTCGCCGCACAGCCTGGGCGTGGGCATGACCTTGTCGGGGTTGGCCAGCTGATCCGGGTCGAAGGCGCAGCGGAGGCGCTGGAAGGCCGCCAGGTCCTGCTCGGAGAACATGTCGGCCATGTACTTCTTCTTGTCGAGTCCCACGCCGTGTTCCCCGGTGATGGAGCCACCGGCCTCCAGGCAGGCGGTGAGGATCTTCCCGGACAGCTCCTCGGCCTTCTCCAGCTCACCCGGGTTCCTGGCGTCGTAGCAAACCAGTGGGTGGAGGTTGCCGTCGCCGGCGTGGAAGACGTTGGCGACCTTGAAGCCGAACTCCTCGGAGAGCTCGTTGATCCGCTTCAGGACCTCGGCCAGGCGGGTGCGGGGGATGACGCTGTCCTGCACGTAGTAGTAGGGCGACAAGTACCCCATGGCGGCGAAGGCGGCCTTGCGGGCCTTCCAGATCAAGGCCCGCTCTTCTTCGTCCTCGGCGATGCGGGTATCGGTGGCGCCTCTGCGCTCGTAGATCTCCATGACGTCGCCGAGGCGGGCCTCGCACTCGGCCTCGGAGCCGTCGAGCTCCACGATGAGGGCGGCGCCCACGTCTAGGGGGTAGCCGGCGTGGGTCCAGCTCTCGGTGGCCTCGATGGTGAGCTCGTCCATGATCTCGATGGCGGCGGGCACGATCCCGGCGGCCACGATGTCGGTGACGGCCTGGCCCGCCTCCTCGATGCTGTCGAAATACCCGACCGTCGTCTTGTGGGCCTCGGCCAGAGGCACCACCCGCAGCGTGACCTTGGTGGCGATGCCGAGCGTCCCCTCGGACCCGACGAAGGCGCCCACCACGTCGTAGCCGGGCCGGTCCAGCTCCTTGCCCCCCACCGTCACCACGTCGCCGTCGGGGAGCACGATCTCCAATCCGGTCACGTAGTTGGTGGTGAAGCCGTACTTGAAGCAATGGAGGCCGCCCGAGTTCTCGGCCACGTTCCCCCCGATGGTCGAGACCACCTGGCTCGAGGGGTCGGGGGGGTAGAAGTGCGTGGGCGCCACCGCCTCGGAGATGGCGGCGTTGGTGACACATGGCTCCACCACGACGCACTCGTTGTCGAGGTCCACCTCCAGGATGGACTTGAGGCGGGTGAGCACGATTAGCACGCCGTCCTCCACGGGAATGGCGCCGCCCGAGAGCCCGGTGCCGGCGCCGCGGGCTACCCAGGGCACCTTGGCCTCGTGACAGGCAAGCACGATCTGGCGCACCTCGTCGGCCGAGCCGGGGAGCACTGCTACCGAGGGCGGCCTCTGGTAATGCCTGAGCCCGTCCGACTCGTAGGTCCGGAGCTGGTGGATGTCGGTCAGGACGTGGTCGGGCCCACTGATCTGCCCGAAGCGCCCGACCAGCCCGGCGTCGATCACTTCGACCCTCGCGTCGTCACTGCCCGCATTCTTCCCCCTCGGGGCCGGCAGTGCGGCGAGTACGCTTCCTGCTCCGGGTGGGAGCATGACCGAGCGATCCGAGGTAGCGGTGATCGGCGCCGGCA
>JADDQT010000135.1:0-3048 GCA_016781225.1 Actinomycetota bacterium | reverse complement strand
CTGTCCACCGCCTACAACCTGGTCGAGCGAGGTGCCGGCGTCACCGTCTACGAGCGGGGCGTGCCCGGGAACGGTCAGTCCGGAGGCGACTCCCGCCTGTTCCGCCACGCCCACGACGACCCCCGCCTGGTCAGGCTGGCGGCCCGCAGCCGGGCCATGTGGAGCGAGTGGGAGATGCGCCTTGGCGTCGAGATGGTCTCGGCCGACGGGGTGGTCGCCCTCGGCCCTTCGGCCGAGAGACGGTTGGGCGTGGTCGAGGGGGTGGGTGGCGTGGCGGCCCGGGCCATCGACTCTGCAGAGGTGCACGAGCGCCTGCCCCTCCTCGCCAGCTACTCCGGCCCGGCCACCCTCGACGAGGCCGGAGGTTCGATACGCACCCGCGCCGCCATCGAGGCACTGTCCGGCCGGCTCGAGGCCTGCATCGCCGCCGACGAGGTCATCTCGGTCCGACCCGTCGGAGGAAGGGTCGAGGTGCGGGCGGGGGGTGCCTTCGCTCGATACGAAGGCGTGGTGGTCTGCGCCGGGCAGGGCACGGCGCAGTTGGCTCGGGGGGTGGGGCTGTCGCTGCCGGTCACTCCGGCGGCCCACGTCCGCAACACCTTCGCCGTTGCCGGTGACCCGCCGTCTCGACTGGCGTGCCTCCAGGACAGCAGTGACGAGTTCGGGGAGACGGGGGTCTACGGCGCGCCACTGCCCGGCAACCGCCACTACGCACTGGGCCTCAGCCAGACGGTGGACGTGAACGAGGACGGCAGCCTGGTCGACCCGGCGGCCCTGACCGAGCTGAGCGAACGGGCCAGCGGGTACGTGCGGCGGGCCCTCCCCGGCCTGGACCCCGAGCCCGTCGACTACCGCCACTGCTGGGTCACCGAGGTGCCCTGGAGTGACGACGGCTTCGCCGTCTGGGAGGCGGACGGCATTTTCTTCGTGGCCGGTCACAACCTGTTCAAGCAGGCCCCTGCCCTGGGGGACCACCTCGCTCGAGCCGCGCTCGGCGACAGCTTGGATGGCGAGCTGCGGCCCGAAGCCAAGCTGGGCGCACCGGCCTGAGCGCGACCGGCGTCGGCGTTGACCCGGTTGCCGGCCCGGCGTACGTTCGGCCCCATGCGGTTCTGCCCAAACGTTTCCATGCTGTTCAAAGACGTCGACCTCACCGAGCGCTTCGGGCGCGCCGCCGAGGCCGGCTTCAAAGCCGTGGAGTTCTGGTGGCCCTCGGGCGAGGACCTGGATGACGTCCAGGCGGCCATCAAGGACGCCGGCCTGGAGGTGCCGCTGTTCAACTTCGACGCCGGTGACATGCCCAACGGCGACCGGGGCCAGCTGAGCAACCCGGAACGCCAGCAGGAGTTCCGCGACAACGTGCCCGTCGCCCTCGAGTTGGCTCGCAATCTGGGCTGCACCCGGCTCAATGCCCTGGTCGGACTGGACCTCGACGATGTCGACACCGACGAGCAGATGGAGCTGGCCCGCGAGAACGTGGCCTGGGCCGCCGACCAGTCCGCCGAGCACGACATCGAGGTGATGATCGAGGCCGTCAACACCTTCGAGAACGGGCCGTACCTGCTCTCCACGACCAAGGCGGCGGCGGACTTCGTCCAGCAGGTGGGACGCAACAACGTCAAGCTTCAGTACGACGTGTACCACATGCAGCGCATGGAGGGGAACATCGTGGCCACCCTGCGGGAGCGGATCGACAGCATCAGCCACATCCAGGTCGCCGATTCTCCCGACCGCGGCGAACCAGGGTCGGGCGAGCTGAGCTACCGCTACATCTTCGCCGCCCTCGAAGATCTGTCCTACGACGGCTGGGTGGGCCTCGAGTACGGGCCCACTACGGAGAGCACCGAGGACAGCCTGGCCTGGCTGCCGCAGGACAAGCGTGGCGGCGACGTGCGAGTCGAAGACCTGAACCTCTAACGACAGGAGGGCCGAGTGGCCGAGGAGAAGATCGGTTTCGTAGGGCTCGGGATCATGGGCAAGCCCATGGCCAAGAACCTCATCAAGGCGGGCCACCAGCTCGTGATCCACAGTGACAGCGGTGCCGCCGACGAGCTGAAGGACGAGGGCGCCGAGGGCGCAGACAGCCACAAGGCCATCGCCGAGCAGTGCGGCATCGTCATCACCTGCCTTCCCGCCTCGCCACAGGTCGAGGAGGTGTACCGCGGTGACGAGGGGCTCCTGGCGGGGGCCAGCGAGGGCGACCTGCTCATCGACATGAGCACCATCTCCCCGCTGGTGACCAAGGAGATCGCCAAAGCGGCCAACGAGGCCGGCGTCAAGACCCTGGACGCACCCATCAGCGGTGGGGAGCCGAAGGCCGTCAGCGGCGAGCTGTCGATCATGGTTGGGGGCGAGGAGGAGGACTTCGAGCGGGCCAAGCCGCTCTTCGAGGCCATGGGCACGCCTACCCATGTGGGTGAAGCGGGCTCGGGCCAGATCGCCAAGGCCTGCAACCAGATCATCGTTGGCATCGTCCTCGAGGGAGTGAGCGAGGCCCTGGTGCTCGGCTCCAAGGCCGGTGTCGACCCGGCCAAGCTCATCGAGGCCGTCTCGGGCGGGCTGGCCGGCACCAAGGTGATGGACCAGAAGAGGGACAACTGGCTGGAGCACGACTTCGACCCCGGCTTTCGCATCGAGCTGCACCACAAGGACCTCGGCATCGCCCTGGCGACTGCTCGGGAGGTCGGCGTGCCGCTGCCGGTGACGGCCCTGGTCGACCAGATGCTCCAGGAGCTTCAGGTCAAGGGTCGGGGTGAGCTCGACCACTCGGCCCTCGTCACCGTGCTCGAGGACGCCGCAGACCACCAGGTCGGTGCTGAGACCGAGGGGCTTTCTTAACTCGTGAGCGACGACGGGCAGAGCTCGACCGGCCTCGACCGGGTGAAGGTCATGGAGGCGGCGGTACAGATCATGGAGGACGAGGGGGTCGAGTTCGTCTTCGGCATCCCCGGGGCGGCGATACTCCCCTTGTACCAGGCCATGAGCAAGTCGGAGAAGATCCGCCACGTCATCGTGCGCCACGAGGAAGGGGGCACCCACGCCGCCGAC
>JADDQT010000134.1 GCA_016781225.1 Actinomycetota bacterium | reverse complement strand
TCCAACTGGCCTCCCCGGAACTGTCGCGCCTCGTCGGCGAGGGCCGCTTGGCCAAGCTGGGCGTCGTCGACGGCCGAGAGGTGGCCACCGTGGTGAGCACCTATCGGCTGCCGGTCCAGCGCACCGCCGAGGAACGACGCAGCAGGCTCCAGCTGTCCGGCTCCCAGGACACGAACGCCTCCACCACCTACGACCTGAAGGACGGCTCGGTCGTCTCGGTGGAGGCCCGCACCAGCGGGACCTACGGAGTGACGCTGCTTCCGCCCGACGGGACGCCGGGAACGCCCATACCGGGAAGACTGACGGTCGAGGTCCGTTCGGTCACCCGCCGGGTGGGCTGACCTGACCTTGCGGACCTGACCGGGGGCGCTACCCCGGCTTGGCAGTGGTGGAGGTGGTGGACGTGGGCCTCTTGGCGGTCGTCGTGGTCCTCCTGGTGGTAGTGGTGGTGGTGCTCGATGCGCCAACCTGGCGAGCCAGCTCGGCACCCACCACGGCAACCACGTTGGCTCCCCGAAGGTCGGAGACGGGTAGCGCGTCGGCGGCGGGAAGCGGCTGCACCGACGTGGGTGGGAGCTTCAGCGCCTGGGCTACGGCCTGGGCCTCCCGGTCGAAGCCGGCGGCGAAGAACACCACGCTCGTCTCGACCGGCTGCTTGGTCTCGATGGGTGACAAGACGTTGTAACCCGCCGCCTTCAGGGTGTCGCGGACCCTGCCGGCTGCTCCCCTCACCTTGGTCCCGTTGGCGGACAGCACCTTGACCTCACCCGGCGGGCGGGCAGGCACGGTGGTGGGCGGGGCCTCGGGCACCGTGGTGGTGGTCTCCTCCGTGCCGTTGCCGCCACCACCGTCACCGGCCGAGACCTGCCGGCCCGGCGTGTCGTCGACCTTGTTGAGCAGGAGTATCCCGATCACCACCGCCACCACGAGCACCGCCGCGCCCCGGCCCGCGGCCATCCCGGCCGAGCGTCCGAAGGAGCCGTCTCCAGCGGCGTGGCGTCCCGGCTTCAGCGGCACCGCGTCACCTCGCCGTTGAATGGCAGACGGCTAACCGGGAGGTCGCTCACTGGGGGCCGTTCACCGGGACGGTGGCCCGCCCGCGGTACGCCCCTCGTAGCGGGCGCGGCGCCGCCGGTCACGCCGCCGCCGCAGCCGGTGCACCACGAGCGGGTCGTAAGCGGTGGCCTCTGGTGACTCGAGCAGGCCGTTCAGCACTTGGTAGTACCGGGTAGGCGAGAGGTCGAGGCGAGTGCGAATGGCGTCCTCCTTCGACCCGTCGAGTGTCCACCACGACCGCTCCAGGTCGAGAACGGCCCGATCACGCTCGGAGAGTGGCATCCCGCCGAAGCCTGCCAGCCGGGCACGTGCACTTCAAGGATCCTAGGTGACGGCGACCCAGGGTGGTCGCCATCCCAGTGACCGCTATCGTTCCCTCGGGCTCTGTGTGAGTTCGCCGAGACATCCCGCCGGGTTAGCTCAGCTGGTAGAGCACTTCTCTTGTAAAGAAGATGTCGTCGGTTCGAATCCGACACCCGGCTCCATGGAGAGTGCGGATTTGCCGCCCAAGCCGCGGTCTACCTCGCTGTCCCGGCGACCAGCTAGTGTAGAACACATGTTCGATGACTCGCCCACTCGCCTGCCCCTCCGGCTGCCGGGCTTGGTCCCACCGGACAGGCAGGTCCGCATCTACGATCCGGGGCAGATGGCCTCCCTGCCTTCCTCGATCGTTGAAAGCGCGGCCCTGACCGGTCTGGGGGCCCTGGTCATTGACGACTGCCTCAACTTGCTTCGCCAAGTGCCGGACCACACCTTCGATCTTGTACTCACTTCACCCCCGTACGACGGACAACCTAAGTACGAGAACGGCGAGAAGTACGGACGCGACTGGTATGAGGACACGTTCCTCAAGGTGAGCGCAGAGATCCTGAGGACGCTCAAGCCCCATGGGAGCTTCGTCCTCAACTATCGGTCGCGGCGCCAGGACGGCGAACGAGGAACTCTTCAGTATGAACTCGTCTTCTGGCTTCGAGAACAAGGCTTTAGGTTCTGTGAGGACTTTGTGTGGGGCAAGCCCTCACCGCCACCGGGGCGATGGAAACGGCATCTCAAGGACGCTGTGGAGTATTGCTTCCACTTCGCGAAGACGCCCGAGTGGCAGTTCTTCCCCGAGCACTGCCTCACACCGGCACGGTGGGACCGGAAGGACGTCGAGCGGCGCAAGAAGTTGCGTCACAACTACGAGCGTGTCAACGAGCCCTCCGGACAGGGACGAAGACGAGTGCAGGCTGGACCGGCGATGGTGCGTCCCTCGACCCTTCTGCACATCGAACCCGAGTTCTTGCCCAACCCGACGGAGCACCCTGCTCGCTTCCCGGTCGAACTGCCGTCCTTCTTCATCAAGCTGTTGACACAGCCTGGACAGCTTGTCTTCGATCCCTTCGGCGGAACATGCACTACCGCGGTTGCGGCCGAGAGCCTGGAGCGTCGTTGGCTAGTTGCCGAGATCGATGCCAGCTACACCGAGGTTCTCCCTGAGCGGTTGAAGAAGGGGCGTTAGCCTCACCGACGTGCCGGCCCTAGAGCCCACGGTTCAGCAAATCGCTGAGGCCACGTCGTGGGACCTGCGGGTTGCTCGCATCCGCCAGGTTCCACAACGGCACGGAACGGACGAACACGCCGCCATTTATGCCGAGGTTGCAAGACGTCTCTACGTCCCTCACCTAGGCCCCGACTTCGCCTATGTCCACCACGCCGAGTTCTATGAGTTGCCGCACTTTCTCGCCGCCTATGAGAAGGCAGCGAAGGCTACGTCGGGATTCACCATGGTCACCGTAGAGCAACTTCAGGCCGTATTGGCGAAGGAGCCGACAACCCTGCTCGTGTTCCGTACGATCACCGGTCTGACACGAGGTGAGTTCGCCGCAAGCACGACGCTGGTCGCCGAGCCATCTGGCCCGGAGGCACTCAGCGCTAGCAAGGTCGACGCGATGGAGCGCCATGGGAGCGCCCCGTCCGCCTCTCAGGCCAAGGTCACCGCTTTGACCATCGACAAGATCATGTCAGGCACCCTCTTCGGTGAACCGCCCGGGGCGCTCAAGAGCAAGCAGAGCAAGCCGGACTCCGCTGAGGGCTGGACGACGGTTGCGCAGTTCGCTGGTGCCGGAGTGCCGTACAGTCACCTTCTCCACCAGCGTCACTATGGTGGATCGTTTCGCCAGGTGCTCGATGCCACGTCCACGCTGCGTGGGAACCTCATTGAGGACGCCGTCGAGGATCTCTTCAGGTCGAATGGCATCCCGTACATTCGTACCTCGTACAGCCAAGCGGACAAGAGAGCCGGTTCGAGGTGACAGTCCACCCCGCGCCTGACTTCGTAGTGTTCGACAGCGCCGACACCCTGCGGGGAATGTTGCAATGTAAGGGTGCGAACGATGGAGGCACGGCTCGTGACAAGGCGTCGCGGTTCAGACCACTGCGAGAGGAGTCGCTGCGCCTCGGTGGGGTTCCGCTCTTGGCCGTACTCGGGGGGCTCGGGTGGACCAGGGTCAACGACACGCTCGGTCCGGTCATTCGGGCTTGTGATGGACGCGTCTTCGCGCTCGCCAACCTTGACGAGATGCTGACCGTGCAGCCCTTCCCCCACTTGATTGGGACCACTTGATCGACGTGCTCCCCGAAAACCGTTGGTCCTTCCAAAGCACGAAGCTGCCTCGTGTCGAAAACTGATCGGATCAGCAGCGCCGGTCAGGAGATGGCCACCATGCGCTCGATGGCCCCACGGGCCCGAGCCGCCACGTCGGGGGGCACGGACACCACGTGCTTGGTGTCCCTGAGGGAGTCCCGCACCTTGGCCAGGGTGATCATCTTCATGTACCGACAGCTCGCCGCCGGATTGGCGGGCTCGAAGCGCTTTGCCGGCGCCTCCTTGGCCAGGCGGTGGATGATCCCCACCTCGGTGGCCACCACGAACCGGTCCTTTGGGGACTTCTTGGCGAACTCCACCATGCCCTCCGTGGACAGGATCCGGGTGCGCTCGTCGCCGAAGGCCATGGCCTGGCTGGCGCAGCCGCACTCCGGATGCACGAGAAGCTCGGCGTCGGGTGCCTCGTCGTGCCAGCGCGTGATGTCGTCGGGCCGTATCCCCGCATGCACGTGGCATTCGCCCATCCAGATCCGGAGCTTGCGGCCGGTCACTCTCTCCAGCCACAGCCCTAGGAAGAAGTCGGGGAGGAAGAGGATCTCCCGGTCGGCGGGAATGGCCTCGATCACGGCCCTGGCATTGCCGGACGTACAGCAGTAGTCCGACTCGGCCTTGACCTCGGCGCTGGTGTTCACGTAGCTGACCACCACCGCGCCCGGGTGCTCGGCCTTCCAGCCCCGCAGCTGTTCCGCCGTCACCATGGCGGCGAGGGAGCAGCCGGCGTCGGGGTCGGGAATGAGCACGGTCTTGTCGGGCGAGAGGATTGCGGCGGTCTCGGCCATGAAGTGAACGCCGCAGAACACGATGATCTCGGCGCTGGTGGCCGCCGCCTGGCGCGCCAGACCGAGCGAGTCACCCACGTAATGAGCCACGTCCTGAACCTCGGGCACCTGGTAGTTGTGAGCGAGGAGGACCGCCCGGCGCTCGGCAGCCAGGGCCGCGACCTCCTCTTCGAGGCCGGCCAGCTCGTCGGGGGCGCCGTTGGGAAGGGTCACAGGGGGCAGGGTCACAGGACCTCCAGAGAGACGTCGACAGAGCGGGCGGCGTGAGTGAGGGCGCCGACGGAGATGTAACCGACGCCCGTCTCGGCCACGGCGCGAACGTTGGCCAGGGACACGCCGCCCGAGGCCTCCAGCGTGGCTCGGGACCCGGCCAGGACCACGGCCTCTCTCATGGCTCCCGGGCTCATGTTGTCGAGCAGCAGTGCGTCGGCCGCGGCGTCCAGTGCGGCGCGGACCTCCTCCAAGGACTCGACCTCCACCTCGACGGGGTGACCGCCGGGGACTCTTCTCAGCAGCTCCACCACCGTTCGCACGTCACCGCTCAGGGCCAGGTGGTTGTCCTTGACGAGGACCCCGTCGTGCAGGCCACGACGATGGTTGGTGGCCCCGCCCACCGAGGTGGCGTACTTCTCCAGCACCCGCAGCCCGGGCGTGGTCTTGCGAGTGTCGAGGATGGTGGCGCCCGTGCCGGCAACGGCGTCGACGAAGGCTCTGGCCATGGTGGCCACTCCGGACAGGCGCCCGAGGAGGTTCAAGGCGGTGCGCTCGCCGCTGAGGACGGCCCGCGCCGATCCCTCCACCACTGCCACCCGGTCCGCCCGGCGGAGGTGGTCGCCCTCCCCCACGACCGCCTCGAAACGGACCTCGGGATCGAGCGCCCGGAAGACCGCTTCGGCCACGGGCAGCCCGCAGACCACACCGGGTTCCTTGACCAGGAGTCGAGCCCGGGCACGGGCGTGGGGTGGGAACAGGGCATTGGTCGTCAGGTCACCGCTCCCGACGTCCTCGGCCAGCGCTTCGTGCACCACCCTTGCCACGGCCGCGGCGTCGAGGGTGCTCCGCCGCATCGTCTGCTCCATGGTGCGGGCCCCCATCAGTGCCAGCGCTCCAGGACCGGAGCCTGGCCGCCACGGAGCACGAAGTGGCCCTCGAGGGCCGGATCCTCGGTCGGGAAGTCGGCTCGGAAGTGGGCACCCCGGCTCTCGGCTCGGGCCAGGGCTGCTTCGGCGATGAGGCGGACCAGTAGCACCGCCGAACCTCTCAGGGCCTCCAGGCCTGCGGCCTGGCGGACGAGCCCGGCTTCCCGCCACAGGGCTCGGCGCACGCGGGGCGTGAGGCCGTGCCTTTGCTCGGAGGAACGGGCGG
>JADDQT010000133.1 GCA_016781225.1 Actinomycetota bacterium | reverse complement strand
GTGGACAAGAACCGCAAGGTCGAGCTCCTGGCCCGGGCCGACGACGCCGCTCGCAGCGCCGGGGCCGCGGTCACCCAGGTGTCCGCCGGCTACGGCGACAGCCGTCGGCGCACGCTGGTGGCCAACTCCGACGGCCTTCTCACCACCGGTGACGTGGTCCGCACCCGCTTCGGCGTCTCCACCGTCGCCCAGGGCGACACCGGGATGCAGACCGGTTACGAGGGCGTCGGGAGAACCATGGGCTTCGAGATGTTCGACGACGTCGACGTGGAGGCCGTCGCTCGCACGTCCGCCGAGCGGGCCGTCGCCAAGCTGGCGGCTCGCCCCGCTCCGAGCGGCCTGCTGCCGGTGGTCATAGGCGCCGGGCGGGGTGCCGTCCTCTTTCACGAGGCGTGCGGGCATGGCTTCGAGGCCGACGCCATCGAGAAGAAGGCCTCCGTGTACCACGGCAGGGTGGGCCAGGCCGTTGCCGGCCCCCAGGTCACCCTGGTGGACGACGGCACCATGGGCCGTCAGTGGGGCGCCTACGCCATCGACGACGAGGGCCGCCCGGCGCAGCGCAACGTGCTCATCGACAAGGGCGTGCTCACCGACTACATGTGGGACCTGCTCCGGTCCCGCAAGGCGGGCCGGCTCTCGTCGGGCAACGGCCGGCGCCAGAGCTACCACCACCTGCCCATGGTCCGCATGACCAACACCTACCTGCTGGCCGGCGAGGAGGACCCCGAGGAACTGGTGCGCCAGACGCCCTACGGGGTGTACGTGGCCCACCTCGGAGGCGGTCAGGTCAACACGGCCACCGGTGACTTCGTCTTCGGCATGACCGAGGCCTACCTCATCGAGGACGGGGAGGTCACCGAGCCCCTGCGGGACGCCAACCTCATCGGCAACGGGCCCGAGGTGCTCACCAACATCGACGCCGTGGCCAGCGACTTCGCAATGGCCGAAGGCGGTGGCACGTGCGGGAAGGCCGGCCAGTCGGTGCCCGTCGGCATGGGCCAGCCCACCCTCCGCATAACCGGCGTCACCGTGGGGGGCACCGCCGCATGATCGCAGCCGTCGAAGCGCCTTCGGCGCCGGGGGCGGCCGCGGGAAGCGAACAGTGAGCGAGCTGCTGGATCTTGCCTCTGGCGTGGCCGAGCGGGCTCGGTCCGGTGAGGAGGTCGAGGCCTACGTCGCTCGGGGACGGGACACCGAGATCGTCGTATACGACGGTGGAATCGAGTCGCTGTCCTCGGCCACGTCCGAGGGCGTCGGCATCCGGGTGGTGGTCGACCACCGCCAAGGCTTCGCCTACGCAGGCTCCCTCGACGACGACGTGGTGGCAGAGACCCTGGAGGAGGCCCGGGACAACGCCGGCTTCGGCACTCCGGACGAGCATCTGGGCCTGGCAACGCCCGACGGGGTGGCCCCGGCCGAGCTGGACCTGTGGCGGCCCGAGCTGGCCGACCTCACCGCCGAGCGCAAGGTGGAGATGGCCCTGGAGCTCGAGAAGCGCGTGAAGGCCGGCGACGCACGCATCCGCACCGTGCATTCCGCCGACTACGGCGACGCCATGGTGGAGGCGGCGGTGGCGACCAACACGGGCATCTCGGCCAGCCACCGCCGCTCTTCGTGTTACGTCTCGGCGTACGCCCTGGCCGGCGAAGGCGACGAGACCCAGACCGGTGGTGGCTACTCCGTGGGGCGGAGCCCGGACGATCTGGACATCGACGAGGCTGCCTGCGACGCCGTGGAGCGGGCCATCCGCCTCCTCGGCGCCAGGAAGCCGCCTTCGGCCCGCCTTCCCGTGGTTCTGGACACACGCATCGCCACCATGCTGCTGCGGGTGCTGTCGGGCACGCTGTCCGGCGAAGCCGTGCTCAAAGGCCGCTCGCTGTTCGCCAACCGGGTCGGTGAGCAGGTCGCCGTTCCCAGTCTCACCCTGGTGGACGACCCCACCAATCCCGACGCCTACGGCGCAGCCTCCTACGACTCGGAGGGCCTGGCCTGCCGCCGCAACGCTCTGGTCAATGAGGGCCGGCTACAGGGCTTCTTGTACAACACCTATGCCGGGCGGCGCGCCGGGGTGCCGTCGACGGCGTCGGCTGTCCGTGGCGGCTTCAAGTCGCCGCCCGGGGTGGGCTGCCGCGCCCTCTCCCTCGTGCCCGGCACCATGAGCCAGGAGGAGATACTGGCCGAGGTGGGCGAAGGGCTCCTGGTGCAGGAGGTGAGCGGCGTCCATTCGGGCGTCAATCCCATCAGCGGGGACCTGTCCGTCGGTGCCGAGGGACTGATGATCCGAGACGGCGCCCTGGCCGAGCCGGTGCGCGAGATCACCATCGCCTCCACCATCCAACGCATGCTGTTGGACGTGGTGGCCGTGGGCAACGACCTCGAGTGGCTGCCGGGGGCAGCCGCCGGCGTCACCATCGCCATCGCCGAGATGAGCATGGGCGGGGCGTAGGCCTCTGCGGGTGAGCGTAGGACGACCGGGAGCTTCCCTCCCCAACCTGCGCGACTACCTCGAGATCCGCTCGGCCTTCCCCACCAGCCTCTCGCCCGACGCCTCCAAGGTGCTGGTGCTCTCCAACCTCTCGGGCACCTACCAGGCCTACCGGGTACCACGAACGGGGGGCCCGCTGGAACCAGTGACCGAGCTCGACGAGCCGGTGAACGGGTGGTACCTGCCGACCGCGGACGAGATCCTCCTCACCGTGGACAGCGGCGGCAACGAGCACCACCAGCTCTACTTGGTTGCCGACGACGGCACCGGGCTGCGGCCGCTGGTGCGACAGCTCGAGCGCATCCACCGCCCGGGTGGGGTGGCACGGGACGGCTCCCTCCTGGCCTACGCCTCGAACGATCGCAACGGCGTGGACTTCGACGTCCATGTCCTGCCACTCGACACGTCGGCCGGGATTTCTCCCCGTAGGGTGTTCGACCGGGGCGGGTGGTGCGAGGCCGCCGGGTTCTCGCCCGATGGACGATGGCTGGCGGTGAGCCGCCTCAGCGAGCGCAACGGCGACAACGATGTGTACCTCGTGGACCTCGCCGGGGGTGAGGTCGTACATGCCTCGCCCCACGACGACGAGGCGTCGTTCGGCCGGCCGGCCTGGATGGCCGACTCGTCGGGGTTCTTCTGGAGCACCGACACGGGGCGTGACCGGCACGCAATCGCCCGCTTCGACCTGGCCACGCGCAGGTCCGAGTATGTGCTGGAACCGGAATGGGGCGCCTCGTCCTCGATCGACTGGACGGGCACCCACCTGCTCGTCACCACGAACGAGGACGGCTACACCAGGGCCCGGCTCCACGACCCCACGACCCTGGCCTTCCAAGGTGAGGTGGACCTGCCCGGCCGGGGAGTCGCCGAGTTCAGCTTCTCCGCTGACGGCCGCCACCTGGTGTCGTCGTTCACCTCCGCCACGGAGCCCGGCGACGCCTGGGCTCACGACCTCGACCGCGGCACCCGCGTGCGCCTCACACGAAGCCCTCGGCGAGTCGACGCAGGGGACATGGTGGAACCCGAGCTGCACCGCTACCCGTCCTTAGACGGGGAAGCGGTGCCGGTGTTCGCGTACGTCCCGCCGGCGGCGACGTCCTCGCCGCGGCCCGTGATCGTCATGATCCACGGCGGTCCGGAATCGCAGTACCGGCCCACGTTCAACCCCCTGGTCCAGTACTTCGTGGCCCGCGGCTACGCCGTTGTTGCCCCCAACGTCCGAGGATCCACGGGCTACGGCAAGCGCTACCACCATCTCGACGACGTGGAGCGGCGTCTCGACGCCGTCGCCGACCTCGCCGCTCTCCACGACTGGTTGGCCGCCGACAGGCGCTTCGACGCCGAGCGGGCCGTGCTCTGGGGCGGTTCCTACGGCGGCTACATGGTGCTGGCCGGCCTGGCGTTACAGCCGGAGCGGTGGGCGGCCGGCGTGGACATCGTGGGGATCTCCAGCCTGGTCACCTTCCTGGAGAACACGTCGGCTTGGCGCCGGGCCTACCGCGAGCGCGAATACGGGTGGCTCGAGCACGATCGAGCCGTGCTCACAGAGGCGTCACCCATCACCCACGTGGAGAACATGGGCGCTCCGCTCTTCATCATCCACGGGGCCAACGATCCCCGTGTGCCGCTCAGCGAGGCCGAGCAGATCCACGCCGTGCTCAGGGCCAAGGGTGTGAGGAGCGAGCTGGCCGTCTACCCCGACGAGGGTCACGGCCTGGCCCGACTGGCCAACCGCCTGGACGCCTACCCCCGGGCGGTGGACTTCATCGACGAGGTCCTCGCCCCTAGGCGTTGACGGCGATCACTTCCTTACCGTCACCGTCCAGGTGTCGAGCTCGATGTCGAAGAAGGGGTGCCACTCACATCCCCGCTGCCTCCACCACTGCCGCCGTCGTCGCGCTCCTTGCCGCCGCCGCAGGCGGCCAGGAGGACGGCGGCACAGGTCACGAGGCAGAAGGCCAGGCGTCGCATGCGAAGCACGGTATCCGGACGCCCCGCCTGGTGACCATTCTCACAGAACGCCAGCAGCCAGCAGTGAGAGCACGAGGGCGCCGAGCGCCATCCGGTAGACCACGAAGACCAGGGTGCTGCTGGTGGCCAGCAGCCGGAGGAGGAAGGAGATGGAGGCATACCCGGTCACGGAGGCCAGCCCAGTAGCGACCAGCGTGGCGCCCACGCTGGCGCCTCCGGGACCGGTGATGTCGCCCATCTCGAAGAGGCCGGAGAGCACGACCGAGGGGACCGAGAGCAGGAAGGAATAGCGGGCGGCCGCCACCCGGTCGAGCCCGAGGAACAGCCCGGCCGAGATGGTGGCACCCGATCGCGACACCCCGGGGACAAGTGCGGCCGCCTGGGCCAGGCCGACCAGCAGGCCGTCCCGGGCCTGGAGGCTGTCGAGGGATCGGACCCGGCGGCCACGGCGCTCGGCCAGCCACAGCACACCACCGCCCACGATCAGGGCCACGGCGATGAGCGCCCGGTTGCGAGCGCCTGTCTCGATCGACCCATGGAACGCCAGCCCGGCCAGCGAGATGGGGATGGTGCCGAGTCCGATGTACCAGCCCAGGCGGGCGTCGAGGGTGCGGCGCACGGCCGGATCGCGCAGGCCCTTGAACCACGCCCTGAGGATGCGGGCCAGGTCGGGGGCGAAGTGGACCACGACGGCGGCGGCGGTACCGAGCTGGATGACGGCGGTGAAGGCCGCTCCGGGATCGTCCCAGCCCAGGGCGTCGGGGACGATGCGAAGGTGAGCGGTGCTGGAGATCGGGAGGAACTCGGTGAGTCCCTGTACCACTCCGAGGACGATGGCCTGGAGGGCGCTCACCCCGGGAGCCGGGCCGGTGGCGGTCCGAGCAGGCGCTCGAGCATGCGAGGATCGGCGGGCCAGGCCTCGAACAGCACCTCCCTCGGCACTCGGCGGGCCGCGTAGCGCAGCAGCAGCGCGACGGCTACCACATCGTCGAGGGGACCGATGACGGGGAGGAACTCGGGGACCAGGTCGATCGGCGAGGCCACCCAGAGCCCGGCGACCACGACCGCGATCCGGGCCCGTCGAGGCACACGGGGGTCCCGGCGCAGGCGGCGGGCGAGCGTGAGGCACGCGGGCAGGAAGCCGGCCAGGTCCTTGAGCACGCCGGGGGGAAGGCGGCGGGCGAGGAGCACCAGCAGGCCCCAGGACGTCACGAGGGCTCCGACGCCCATGAGGACGACCAGTAGGAATCTCGGCACGAGGGACAAGTTTGCACACGCTCGGGGTCAGGGAGCCGTGGCGGCCAGGGTGACCGTGCCCCGGGAAAGGGCCAGGGCGACCCGGGCCGCTTCCTCAGGAGTCACGGCCACGGTCACCGATTCCTCGCCCACCTCCAAGACCTGCGCCGAGCTGGCCACGGCGAAGGTG